>NZ_JAUBUE010000127.1:0-1568 GCF_036705305.1 Microcoleus sp. B3-D7
TCCGAAAACTGACCGATGTGGAGTCAAAGGCAAACTGAATGCGGAGCAACTACTCATCTTGGCGGAATTGGTGGAAGCAAATAATGATGCAACTCTTGAAAAACTCCGTTATTTACTTTATGGGAAAATTGGATTTTCCGTTAGTAGAGCAACCATAGAAAGAATGATAAAACTCTTAGACATTACTGTCAAAAAAAACTCTCTTCCCTTCAGGCAAAGGCACAGAGCGAGTTCAAATCCTGCGATGTGAGTTCTGGAAACAATTAAAGAGATGAGTTTAAAAGACTTAATATTCATTGACGAATCGGGAGTTAATTTGGCAATGGTTAGGTTATATGCTAGGTATGCAAAAAGGTGAAACGGCCAAGGGACCAAAACCAACTAAACGTGGCAAAAATGTCTCTATAATTGGAGTAATGTCAGTAAATGAAATCTTAACATCGGTTAATTTAATAGGTGGAACTGATGCAATTACCTTTGAAGCTTTTATTATCAGAAAACTCGTACCAAAACTCTGGAAAGCGGTTTGTGTGGTGATGGATAATTGTCCTATTCACCTGGGAAAAGAAGTCAAAAAAGCGATTGAAAAGAAAGGCGCAAAATTAATATACTTATCACCTTATTCACCAGATTTTTCACCAATTGAGAATCTGTGGTCAAAACTTAAAATCATTCTCCGTTCTATCAAGACTACTAATTATCAAGAATTAGCAAAAGCCATAGATTTTGCGTTCGGTAAAGTTACATCGTCAAATATTTTTAACTGGTTTACACACTGCTGTTATTGTACCTCATCTTTCTGAGAAAGGCTATATGTCTCACTTTTGCGCCGTGAAACTTTACCTACTCTGCCCAAGCTGTGGTTGTGATGACATCATGAAGAACGGCACGACCCGCCGAGGAAAACAAAACTACAAATGTCGTGATTGTGGTCGTCAATTCGTTGAGAATCCGCAGTGGAAGCCGATTGACCCAGACCGTAAAGCGATGATCGATCGCTTGCAAAAGAGAGAAACTTCCCCTAGCCGGAATCGCCCGTGTGATGGAAGTGTCGGAGCACTGGTTGCAAGGATATGTCAACGCTTGCTACGCTGCGCCGGGCCGCAACAAGTGCAGGTAAAGCCCAAAACCCAGGGACAACTAACGGTGCAGATGGATGAGTTGTGGTCCTTCGTGGATGATAAAGGGAACAAGCAGTGGGTGTGGCTTGCCCAAGATGTCACAACCCGTGAGATTGTCGGTTGCTATATCGGCGATCGTTCGCTTGGATGCTGCAAGGGCATTATGGGCCTCGCTGCCGCCTGTGTACCGACAATGTGCCGTCATCTATACCGATTACTGGCAGGCCTATGAAACAGCACTGCGATCGCAAACGTCCGAAAAGCCGTAGGCAAAGACAGTGGATTGACCAGTTACATAGAACGATTCAATAACACGAAAGCGGCAACGAGTGTCACGGCTAGTAAGAAGGACATTATCGTTCTCTAAGAAGTTATACCAATTTCCTAAAGTTCTGCTACAGATAAGGCATCTAAAATGAATTGCCATCCCGTCAAAGAAGCAATGAC
>NZ_JAUBUE010000128.1:0-1564 GCF_036705305.1 Microcoleus sp. B3-D7
AGATGGAAATCCATGAGCTTAGCCTCTAGCATAAAGTTCCTATATTATACAGTTTCCACCGCCAACCCAGAAGAGCCCTTTAGTATGGTGTTGCAAAGTTTTGAGGCATTCACCTCTGCGGGTATCCCATAAGCTTACTGTGCGATCGAAACTCCCACTAGCAAGTAGATTTCCATCAGAATTGAAGGTGACAAACATTACTGATTCGGTATGTCCCCGCAAAACTTTTAAACATTCACCAGTCTTGACATCCCATAACTTAATTGTTTTGTCATAACTCCCGCTAGCAAGTATCTCGCCGTCTGGACTGAAGGCGACAGACTCCAGCACGTTGGTATGTCCTTTACAGGTCAATATTTCTCTGCCACTGCTAGCTTCCCACAGGCGAACTACGCCATCACTATCACCTGTAGCTAACAGTTTGCCATCTGGACTAAATACTACTGAGCGAACACTGCCGAAGATTTTAGTAAAAGCTGAATTAGCCAAATTCGCTTCAGCCAAATTGACGTGGCGCAGCGTCGCATTTGTAAAATCTGCACCTAAAATAACTGCACTAGAGAGGTCTTTACCTTCTAAAGCAGTCTTGTCCTTTTTTAACAACAGAGTTGCCGCATTCCCTCCCACGTAGCCTACTTCGGTTTCAGTTTTACCTCGCGTTGCTGCCAGAATTTCTAGAAGAGGCAAAACCCCGGTTTCAGAAACCATCGGCAACAACAAGTCCATGACTGCTTTCGTCAGTGGTGCTTGTCCGAAACTCTGAAGAAGTTGATCTAAATCTTCAGCAACAAATCCCTTCAAAGGCGCGATAAGTTCGTTCTTATTTCTCTTATGGGCCTGAAGCCGACAATAATTAGACCAAGTGTATGATTGAGGCGCTGCATCATTGACACAAGACTGTTCAGGCGCAACTAATTCGGTAAAGTCGGCAGCCAAAACTCCCAATTCCGCTGCAAATTTATAAGCGACAAAAAACTCTAATAACGAACGATGCGCCGGAGTATAATCCCCATCTGCATTGCGGATTAGCATCGTTTGACCCATCATGTCGTAGTGCCAGTGGTCTAAGTCTTTTTCCTCCTGCACGACGGAACCAAACAAGCTGCGAATACGATCGGGAAAACCGCGATAATTGAGACTCATTTGGTCGGTAGACAGCATTTCCCAAGACAGTTCGCACAAAAAGTAAAGCTTATCTGCTAAAGAAGTAAAAGTGCGTTCTGCTTTGATATCTCTCTCTATCTTCCGCCGCACCGCATACAGATAAATCCGCGACATATCGACGGGTTTTCCAGCTTCAATATCCGGCAATGCTTCCAAAATTAACTCTGTCATCACCGGGCGACGCGCTAAATCCAATAGCTGCGGGTTTCCCATCACTTTTTCTACAGTCGCCGCTTCTGTTTGAAATGACAGGGCTTGCCCAATTTGCTCGTCGTTAAATTTCTCTAATTCTAATACTTCAAATTGGGGAGTTTCACCTGTTAATACCAAATCCGGTTATGATAGACTACTTATAATCACATAAAAATAAAAAGCGATGCCGAAAAAAGCATATTTGGCA
>NZ_JAUBUE010000129.1:0-1548 GCF_036705305.1 Microcoleus sp. B3-D7
CCCGCTTGGGCTTGCTGGGCTGATTGTTGGGAAGCCGCGCCCAACTCATCCATTGTGATTGTAGTTTGATTTACAGAACTCGATTGCTGTGCGGCTGTGCGTTCCTGCTGTTCAACTGTGGCCGCAATCTCTGTGGAAGAACTGGCGATCGTATTTGCTACCTGATTGATTGGTCGGATAATTTTATTTGAAATAAATAATACAATAAAGGAACCCAAGACTACAGCAACAACTGTACCTCCTATAGAAACCATCGTCGCTAATTGCTCCGACTGTTTTGCTAATTTTGTTCGTTGAACCAGTAGAGTATCTTCTACCTTAAGCATTTCTGCCAGCTTATACCGGATTTCATCCATAAATATCTTGCCTTTACCTGAAATCACCAAGGCTCTTAGCTCTGGTTCTTTCCCAGCCCTTTTCAGGGATATACTTTCCGCTAATTCATCTAGTTTTTGCTGACCCAAATTTTCAAGTTTCTCCATATTTTTCAGTTGTTCAGGGTTATCTTTTATTAACTCTCTTGTCTCATTTACTGTTTTATAAAAGGCGACTGTCCCCTTTTTGTAAGGTTCTAAAAATTCCTCCTTTCCAGCGAAGATAAACCCCCGTTGTCCTGTTTCAGCATCCACTAAATCTTTTTCTAGGGCTTGCAAATTTGTCTTGACTACATAAGTGTGCGTTTGCCACTCAATAGCTTCTGCTAAATTATCCATACTCAATTTAGTCGAAAATCCGATGCTAATCATTAACAAAAAAATGGAGCCGAAGCCCAACGGAACTACTTTACTAAGCCGAATAATATTTTGCCACATTTCAGTTTGTACTCCTTGATTGGTTGTTGACTTTTGTGGGTAAGTTGCAGCATCAATAATTTCCTGCTATTTTTCACCCAAGTAGTTATTTAATCCCTAATACTAATTCATAATTAATGCCCCTTTTTTCGTGGGAAAAACTTCTAGCGCTTTTTTTTGCTTTCCTTGCTTTACTAACTCAACCATTGACTCAAACTCATCAACAAAAATCTGACCCAACTTAATGTCGAGCAAGCGATGCAGGTCAAGCGTTTAGAATTAAGGGTTGTTTTGCCTGCTTCGATTGTGGATAAATCCTGTTTATTCGATTGTAGCGGGAAATTCAGGAACCAAACTCAAACATCGTCAAATACTCTCCCCCACTCTTCTTCTCTCCCACTATTGATTGGGGTTCAAGTCGATCGCAGAGCGTGTTAAAACCTAGTTAAGCGAGCATATTCCGAACTTATAGAAATAGTAGTGACCCTGGTGCTGGGTTCGGCGCTGTTAGTCTAGGGAATGGGGTTCGGGCGGGTGTTTGTTCGATCGTCCGTTACAGAAGAGGATTTGTTTAAGGGCAGAAATTCCCTTGCCCTGGCTTTGGCGATGCACTCGCCTGCGAACACTTTGACTTCAATGCCGCAGGTTTGACAAGCTGTGAGGGCTGCCAGCTCAATTCATGACTCAATGCTATCAATTGCTAGTCTCTTAGTCCAAAACACTGAGCACCCTTTAGACAATTGAATTGAGATTTTGG
>NZ_JAUBUE010000078.1:0-14845 GCF_036705305.1 Microcoleus sp. B3-D7
GAAGTTATTAGTTCTTTGACGGGATGGAAATTTATTTTAGAGGCTATATATGTAGCAGGACTTTAGGAAATTGGTATAAGACCTTTGAAGCTTGGTTAATTAAGGCCGGAAAAAACCTAAAACCCTATCAGGGATTGAAACCCCGGAGGGATAGGTCGTTGCGGTGGGCAACGATGCCGGAAAAAACCTAAAACCCTATCAGGGATTGAAACTCGCCGCTTCCATACGGAACCCCCGCACATTGGTACGCCGGAAAAAACCTAAAACCCTATCAGGGATTGAAACTTCCATAAACCTAGCGAACAGATAACAGTTGATAAGCCGCCGGAAAAAACCTAAAACCCTATCAGGGATTGAAACGACCAACTGGGATTACTAAAAGCAGCTAACTTGCTACCCGGCCGGAAAAAACCTAAAACCCTATCAGGGATTGAAACGCAGCACTGCAAGGTGACACAAGCAAAAACCCTCAGAGGCCGGAAAAAACCTAAAACCCTATCAGGGATTGAAACCATGACCACATAAACCTAAATTTATTTTTGTGGTGCCGGAAAAAACCTATTTCCCCATCTAGGGCTTGAAACGTCCAAACTACAAAATTATTGGCTCAAAAATAGACTTCTCCTTTTTCTTTTTATCTCCTCCCATAACCTCAAGCAATCGATCAACTACACGCCTCCAAGTAAAATTTTCAGCCACAAAACCCGGGCCCGCAACCCTCGCTTTCGCAGCGATTCCAGGTTGTTCGATCGCCCTTTGCATCAAATCAGTCAAATGTTCCCACTCAGGAGCTAAGATAAATAAGGTTTCCCCGTCACTCACCACAGCCGTAAATTTACTTTCGATCCGCTGTGCAAAGTTCGATCGCGTAAAATCATCCGTAGGGCCGCCCGCAGTGCAAATAATAGGCAAACCGCAAGCTGCTGCTTCCAACACCGGCAGATTAAAACCTTCTGCCAAATAGGGAGAAACATAAGCATCTGCTGCTTGGTAAAACTCTGCTATTTGAGCAAAAGATAGCTGGCTACCAGTATAAATTAATCTTGGTAAAACCCTTCCTCTTTCGGCATCGTTGAGCACAACTCGGCACGCTTCCGCAATCTCGTCTCTCGACGGATAAAGCAGTTCAGAACCTTTTAAAACTAATCTCGCATCTGGATATTTGTCAACTACCGCAGCGAAGGCTTTTAATAAAGGGCGAATACCTTTGCGATCCGTTTGTCCTCCGATATTTAAAAATATAAAATAGTTTGACCAGCCGAAGCTTTCGCGCAGTGATTGACGCCGATCGCCCGCAGCAGGATAATAAATCTTAGGATCGACACCCAAAGGTACGACGGCAATGCGATCAGCCTCCACACCGCTGCGAATTAAGCCAGCTTTTGACCAAGCTGAAGGTGTAATAATTTTCGTTTCTGAGTTAACGGGGATTTCGGCGATCGACTTAACACCCATCGCCTGTAATACTGAACGGGTAATAATCCCCCATTCTGTGGCTGCAAATACCCAAGTTTGAGCGCTGTGGGAGGCCGAGAAGTCCCACGGGCAGTATATTCGCAGGGTAACATCGGCTGACTGATTTACCGCCGGGATCTTAATGCTGCGAAGTAATGTTTCATTTGGGCGATCGAACAAACTAATTTTCGTCTCCCAAGCCGCGTCAATGTAGGGCATATCGCGGTGGAAAAGCTCAATTTGTCCTCGCGGGCGAGCGAGCATTTCCAGCAGTTGAAATTGATTGGCTACGCAATAGGAATGATAAATAAAACGCCAGCCTTCAACAATAATCTGCAATTCAAAGCTCCCGCTTTTGGACTTAAAAATTTAACTAATAATCAGAAATTGGTAATTAGCAAATAGCAAGCAGAAATTACCAATTACTAATTACCAATTCCTTACTTAATCACTTGCCAATCCATAATCCGCCACTGTCCCTCTTGGCGGATCAAGTCGTAGCGCACCCGCAGGTTTTCATTGCGCGAAGAAACGAGTTGAGAACGATCGAACACTTCGGCTTTTTCCCCAACTTGGGCTTCTACTTGGGCGCGATCGGGATTAGTCGGATTCGTCTTAACTCCATTAACTTCCAGCTTGTGTACATAACGCTGGTGCGCGTTGTTGCGCTGTTGAGCTTCTGCCATCAATTGCCAGCGAGACAAAGCCGGTTCTGTCAGAACTTGCTTTAATTCTTCAACAGCGTGATTGGGGCCCAAAGCCGCTGCTTTCGCCGATAGCCAGCTTTGAACTATTTGTCCGGCTGATTCCTCAGTGATTTCTCCCGACACTGCGCCTGCAGCGCTCGGCTCTGGGGCCGGGGCCAAGGCAGGGATTTCTAGGGGCGGTTCTTCCAGGCGGACTAGGGCTTGCTCTCCTTGGAGGGATGGGCCCGATAGGGCTTGCATCGCGCTAGCCAACAGACTGAGTATTAACCACAGGAGTAACAGGCTCAGAACACCTGCGACTAGAAACAAAGCCAGCCTGTTTGGAGGCATAGACTTGACTTGGGCGGTAAGTTCTGCTGCCTTGGTGCGCGCCCGATCGACCAAATCACCCTTTAGCCCATTGCCGCTTGCTCCGCTGTGCCCTGAATGTTGGCGTCTGCGATGTTTGGAAGTCGATTCTGCTGGGTGTGGCACTGTAGCTATCGGGATAGAGACGGGGGCAACAGCGCTGGGCGCGGCCACCGTTGCCTGGGATTTCGCGCCCGAGGCTGCGGTGGAAGCGTCGCCCGGTACGGGGGTCAATGTGACGGTACTGGCTCCCTGCTTGGCTGTGGGTGGCTGTGCGGGTATGGCAGCGGGCGATCGGCCTGCGGTCGGTTGCAGTCGCCCTGGCGGCTTGCCGGAGCGGGGCTGCACGACGACCCATTCGTTGGCCGTTTCTGCGTCCTGTGGCAAAGCTTCTAGGTAAGCTTGTACTTTCGGGTCAGCAAAGTAGTCTTTCAAGGACACTGACTCGTTGGCCAAGTCGCGGAAGTGGGGAAACACTTCTTCTTGTAGCCAATGTTCGGCGTACAAGCACAGTCCGGGCAACAAGTCGGGTGAATCTTGGGAATGTTCGCGAATGAAGGCCAGGGGTTCTTTTTCCGAACTGAGTTCGAGGGCTCTGCTGGCTTCTTCTGTCTGGCCCAGCAGCAGGGAACAGACGGCTTTTTCCAGGTGAACGTCTTGGCGGCGACCGAGCTGCATCAGCATCAGCTTTGCCCGACGGATCATCGAGGGCTGTCTGGCGGCAAATCCTTGGGCTAACAGGGTGTAGACCGAGAGATAAGTGGCGACTGCGGAGGGGCGGCCGGCTTCGGCTTCAAATAGCGCTTGCTGCTCGCTGCTGGTTAGGTGTTTACGCATTTGCTGCACGAACCGGAGGAAGTCTTCTATTCCTAAACCCGATCGATCGTCTCCCGAACCGTCGATACCCCCTCGTTCTTGAAGCATTTCTCGCAGGATTTGCAGTCCCCGGCGACGCTCATCGACTTTTTCTTCGGGGAGTGATAATAGCTCTAAAATGTTGTACGGACGGAGTTTGTATATGTCGGCTTGCATTTCACCCCTCACGCTTGCAAATAGGCTTTCGCGCAGCAGCAATTCTTGACCTGCTTCTAATGATCTTGCGGCATTTTCGTACTGACCTTGCTGCCACTGTTCGCGGCCGAGTTCTAGACAGGCAAGGCTGACGGTTAAAACTATATCTGGCCTCACGAGATCTTTGTCGCCGAAACGACCTTCTGCGATCGCGATGCTGCCATTGTTAAGATACGGGCGACCCAGCTTCTGTACGAGTTCGTATTCCCCCAGTTCTTGCAGTATGAGCAGGGCTCCTACGAATTGGTTGTCATCGATTTCAATACTTGGTGTGTGGGGGTCGGGAGCAGCCTCTAAAGCCTTGGACTCTGGCGGAGCGGTTTCTCCTGCGTCTTGCAGGAAGGTGGCCGTGCCTGCTGAGGTTTTTGACCTCTGGTGCTTGGCTTCCTGTGCGGCTTCCGACTCTCGATCGTAAGTTTTGGCTAAAAAACTGGCATCGTAAGCTTTGCGCCCCTCTGAGTCTGACAGAACGGCGCAGGCTTCATCGAGCAGTTGTTTGCGGGCGACGATCGCAACTTCGGAATACTCCCTGCGCGGAAGCTGTAAAGTTCGATCACGGTGAGCCTGCTGCAACTGTTCGGCAGTAGCTTGAATCGGTAGACCCAAAATCCGGTAGTAATCTAGTGGAATTAACATAAGTTAAAGAACTGTCCACTTCCCCAAAGCGCTAGCAACTGAATTAGCCTATCTTAAGTGACATACTCCCGCAAACCAAATCAAAAATTCTGGTGTTGGCTTCCCACCGCCCCATTCGCGGTATGTTGGACTTGCCGTAGAGATACTCTGATTTTTTTCCCTCTAGGGCGTTTTACAGTGAGGAAAATGCAAAGGCTCACTGCCCGTCAGCTAAAGGAGTGGTTTGACTCTTGAGCATTTTCGGGTTTGAGAGTAATGGAATTATATCATTCGTTTGCATGGGGTTTAGATGGGAGTTGGTTCTCCGAGTCCCGGCAATCCGCCCCGCCTGCCCTACTCATTTTAACAATTGGTGAACTGTTGCACAGAAAACGTTTGATCGTTGTCTGCTGCGGTTGTGTCCCATCTGGGTTTAAATTTAGATGTCTAGGAAGCCGATCGTCGGGTATTAATTATTTATGGTTCAGGAACGGACTTTACCAGTTTTTGACGCGCAAAGCGTAAACATTTCTCGGGATGAGGGCTTAATGCTCTACGAGGATATGGTCTTGGGGCGCTACTTTGAGGACAAGTGTGCTGAGATGTACTACCGGGGCAAAATGTTTGGTTTTGTCCACTTGTACAACGGTCAGGAAGCTGTGTCTACAGGCGTGATTCGATCGATGCGCCGGGATGACACTGATTACGTCAGCAGCACCTACCGGGATCACGTTCACGCTTTGAGCGCGGGCGTCCCGGCGCGGGAGGTAATGGCGGAGTTGTTCGGGAAGGAAACTGGTTGCTCGAAGGGCCGCGGCGGTTCGATGCACATGTTTTCGGCCGAACACCGACTGTTGGGAGGTTATGCTTTTGTGGCTGAGGGAATTCCTGTAGCTACGGGGGCGGCTTTTCAATCTAAGTACCGGCGCGAAGCTTTGGGGGATGAGAGTTCCGATGGCGTAACTGCTTGTTTTTTTGGCGATGGCGCTGCAAATAACGGCCAGTTTTTTGAATGTTTGAATATGGCGGCTTTGTGGAAGTTGCCGATTATTTATGTTGTGGAAAACAACAAATGGGCGATCGGGATGGCCCACGAGCGAGCTACTTCTGATCCGCTGATTTACAAGAAAGCTCATGCTTTTGGCATGGCTGGTTTTGAGGTTGACGGGATGGATGTTTTGGCGGTGCGGGAAGTGGCCAAGGAAGCTGTGGCGCGGGCGCGGGCCGGCGAGGGGCCGACTTTGATTGAGGCTTTGACTTATCGCTTTCGCGGGCATTCTTTGGCAGATCCTGATGAGTTGCGTTCTAAGGAAGAGAAGGAATATTGGTTCCCCCGCGATCCGATTAAGAAGTTGGCTGCTGATTTGATCGATCGAACTTTGGCAACTGCTGAAGAATTGAAAGAGATCGATAATAAAATTCAAGCAGTAATTGATGATGCAGTCGATTTTGCTGAGAAAAGCGCTGAGCCAGATCCTAGCGAATTGTATCGGTTTATCTATGCAGAAGATGAGTAAGCTGTTGTGCTTTTAACTTGTATGTTTAGGGCAGCCAGGATGCCCACCCCACAAGAGTGATAGAACCCAGTAGGGACACGGCGAAAGCCTTTGTCCCTACTGCACTTCTTAAACCAAAAATACGCTGTTAGACTTACGTACAAACTCTAACTGTAGGGTGTGCACTGCGAACCTTACAAGCATAAATTAGGGCTAGAATCAAAGGTAGACTTTCTAGACGAAAAGAGGCGATATGATAAATCTCGCTCGCGACCTAACTCAACCCAGCAAAAATATGGGTGCAGTTCGAGCCGAAGTCAAGCTAAGGAATGCCATTGATGAAGCCTTAGTGAGTCTAGGAGTTCTCAATCCAAATCTGTTCCCCGTGTACGAAGCAGAAGCACTGATAGATAGTGGTGCAGTACGCACAGCTATTCTTGTAGAAGTCGGCGAACACCTCGGCTTAATTCGGAGTCAAGAAATAGCAAAATATATCGAATCAAGCTGAATATCCAGAGGTTCTGAAAATTCCCTGAGCTTGTCAGAACCAAGCTTATCTTTAAATAGTTGTGATTGAGCTCTTACCATGTCCCTCGACTTCCCAAGTCCGAACTTATTTCTTTTATCTGCTATTCCTTGATTGACAGAAAGATAAACGCCAGAGAAGTCGACGCGAAATAAATAAACACACTAAAAGCCCGACTGGACACTCTCATTTACAAGCTTGTTAAATATTGCTATCCAAAAAACTTTAGCCCAATCACCCTTCCCTAGTGAAGCTTTTACGCTAGAAATTTCTGGTAATTCCAATGAAGCAATTATTGATTTCGGCACTACATTTCTGACATAACTAGCAAAGGAATGTCCCTTGAAGTTGTCATTACTGATCAATGGATATTCCCAAATGATTTTTTCAAGGGAGTCTCTAAGCGCCATAACCAATAATTAATGTTGCATTTTAATTTAATTTATATAGTGCCTCACCAGCAGCTTTCAAATATTAACCCTGCCGATAACCCCGAGATATAACCCTTAATTATACCGCATTTGCGGTATAACATTTTATACCAGGTGTAAACTAGCCCAAACTACCGCAAGATTACCCGATCGCCCATCCTGTATATCGCCGCAAATGCAGCGCCACCTCCAACCCGCAAATCTCCCTTGCAGAAAGTACCACAAACGTGATACCGTAGAAGCTTGTGTCCAAATAACACCAGTTCATGCCAAAACTCAAAACTCGCAAAGCAGCCGCAAAGCGCTTTAGAGCGACCGGCAGCGGTAAAATTGTGCGCCGCAAAGCTTACAAAAGCCACTTGCTACAGCACAAAAGTTCAGCTCGCAAAAGCCGTCTCTCTAAGCTGGTCGTCATCGACGAGACCAACGATGCTAACGTGCGGTTAATGCTTCCATACTTGTAAAGTTTAACGGAAATTAAAGATGACACGGGTAAAACGCGGTAATGTCGCCAGAGCGCGCCGCAAAAAAATTCTCAAATTAGCCAAGGGTTTCCGAGGCGCACAGTCGAAACAGTTCCGCACAGCTAACCAACGGGTGATGCAAGCCCTGCGTAACGGTTATCGCGATCGCAAAAAACGCAAACGCGATTTCCGTCGCCTGTGGATTGCTCGGATCAATGCCGCATCGCGCCAGCACGGCACGAGCTACAGCAGACTGATCGGCAACATGAAAAAAGCCAACATCGAAATCAACCGCAAAATGCTGGCACAAATGGCGATTATTGACCCTGCAACATTCGGTAAAGTCGTGGAAATGGCTAATCGAGCCGGAGCCTGAAAGTTAGGTTACTTTTCAGAATGCACAAAGCAGAAGTAAGAAAGATTTAAAGGTCTGCCAGAGAAGGAAAACTCCTGATGAATTTAGGAGGTTGAGAGCAATTTTCCTTCTTTGTTCTTACTTCTGGGCTGTTGCTTTTTCAGAAATCGCGATCGGGCAGGTCGATCGCTATTTCCTTGTTTTTTATACAGTTGCAGAGGCAAATCTTAGAGATTGCTAGCGCATTAAAATAAATAAAACCTTCCACAGACATACCTAAATTTAAGAAAAACATGGATAGTAATTTACTCATTGTTTACTTGTCAGTCCTGCTCGCTATACTCGGCAGCACTTCATGGTTTGTGGTGCGCCAAATTCTCAAAACTCGGAAGCTGGAAATGTCTCTGGAACGCTTAGAAAATAAGCTGACAGTAGAAAAAGGAACAGCACAGGAATACTACGAATTAGGAAGTATCTATCTAGATAAGAAGCTTTACTCCCAGGCGATCGTACTGTTTCAAAAAGCCCTGAAAGCCAAAGACTTAGAAGGCGAAGAAAATCAAGCTGTTATTTACAACGCCCTCGGTTTTGCACACTTTGGCCAAGAACAGTACGACATCGCAATCCGCCACTACAAAGAAGCCCTGAAGTTGCAGCCCGAATACGTTACATCTCTCAATAATCTGGGTCACGCCTACGAGCGCAAGAAATTAACAGCTCAAGCCTTGGAAATGTACGAACAAGCTCTTGCCTGCCATCCAGACAATACCACGGCAAAACAGCGAGTAGAGTCCCTCCGGAAGCGTTTGGTAATCTATAATTGAGCGCCCTTGTTAGAGCAATAGAGATCCCGCCAACCTGGTTTCATTCAGAAACCGGGTTTTTTCTTAACATAGTCCAAGATACTAAACTATCCCACACATTAATGCGTTAGTTTTTAAGAACTGGAATTCCGAGTGAAGCTCGATCACACACCGTCCCAGCACTTTAAATTACTGTCAAGATAAAAGCAGTACCTGCAACGCCGGTCAGTCCTAAACAATAGAAGGAGGAGAACGTAGTGACATCAATTCTCGTTGTCGAAGATTCGTGGTTGACTCGCAGGGTAATCTGCAAAATCTTGCGAGCAGAAGGATACGAGACTTGGGAAGCATCCAGCGGCCCAGAAGCTCTAGAACAGCTCGGCACTAAAACCCCAAACTGTATGCTCTTAGATCTGCTGATGCCAGAAATGGAAGGTCGAGAAGTCCTGCAAGCGATGCGCGATCGAGGATATAAAATTCCAGTGATCGTAATTACCGCAGACATCCAAGCAAGCACCCGCTCCGAGTGCATGGAACTCGGAGCCCTGGCAGTCATTCACAAAATGCCCAACTCAGATGAACTGATCGGGTGGATCAAAAAAGCTCTCAGTGTCAGCGAGGAGAGCACCCAATGAAATTAAGCACTCGACAGCTCGATGCTTTGCAGGAACTCGTCAACATCGGTATCGGTCAAGCCGCAGGGGTTTTGAACGACATGATCGACTCCCCGATTCGCTTGCAAATCCCCTATCTTCAAATACTGACTCCCATTGACGTGGAAGAAGAGTTAGAGCAGCACCTCAACGGCGAGCAAATCGCCGCTGTCCAGCTCAAATTCACAGGCTCCTTTGGAGGCATTGCCCAGCTAGTCTTTCCCACCAACAGCGCTGCCCTGCTGGTGACAATGCTTACAGGGGAAGAAGTTGGAACTCACGATCTTGATTCAGTCAAAATTGGTACGCTGAGTGAAGTGGGAAATATTGTAATTAATGGGGTCATGGGTGCAATCAGCAACGTACTTCAGCAGCGCCTGAACTACTCAATTCCCACTTATAGCGAAGGGACGATTGCTAGTTTGCTGGTATCTGGCGGTTTAGCTACTGATACAGTTGTTTTATTAGCTCAGACCAGTTTCATGATTGAAAGGCTTCACATTGAAGGAGATATCATTCTTATTTTCAATGTTAATTCCTTTGACACCTTGTTGACTGCTATCAATCAACTTGCCGGGGGTCTATGATTGAGGAGAGCAAAAGTATTAAGGAAAAGTTTGGGGTTCTCGACAGCGTACCAGTCGGCGCCTGCTTGCTGCAAGATGATTTTGTGGTGCTGTTTTGGAACACTTGTCTAGAAGAGTGGACTAAAATTCCCCGCAGCCAAATATTGGGAACAAAGATCACAACCCATTTTCCTCACCTGAGTCAGTTAAAGTACGCCACTCGCTTCAAGCAAATCTTTGCAGGAGGCCCGCCAACAATTTTTTCTTCTCAAATTCACAAACACCTGATTCCGGCAACTTGGCAAGACGGCCAGCAGCGAATTCAGCAAACTACTGTGACTGCTGTGCCGGCCCTAGAGGCTGGCATAGAAGAACAGGAGATTAGAGACTGGGTTCTCCATACTCTTGAGTTGGCATCAGACGGTACAGTCGGAGTCGGCTCACCAAGAAGTGCTTTTTTGTCTAGGGAATCTGCACCCTCAGTTTCGTCATCAATATGGCCGGGCATCAATTCCCCATCGTTCTACGCGCTGCTGGTGATTCAAGACGTGACTGACCTCACCCACCGCATCCAAGCTTACCGCACAATGCGGGATCAAGCTTTGGAAGAAGTGCAAGTGCGTCAGCGGGTGGAGGAAGAATTGCGATCGAGCCAGCATTTCATCCAGCAGATTGCTGACGCGGCGCCTTATTTGCTCTACATTTACGATTTGACCGAACAGCGAAACGTCTACGTCAACGGTCAAGCTTCTAAATTGCTGGGCTACACTCCCCAAGAAATTTTACAGATGCAAACTGCTTTGTACTCCAGTTTGGTGTACCCAGAAGATTTGCCGAGGCTCAAAGCCCACCAGCAAAAATTTCCCTCGACCCAAGACGGGCATATTTTGGAGTTGGAATATCGCCTCAAACATCGATCGGGCGAATGGCGCTGGTTTCGCTGCCGCGACCAAGTTTTCGCCCGCACAGCCGACGGCTGCCCCAAACAAATTTTCGGCACCGCTCAAGATATCACGGAGTACAAGCGGGCAGAAGAGGCGCTGCGGCAGCAGAACGAACGAGAACTGCTGATGGCGACGATTACTCAGCACATCCGCCAGTCTCTGGATTTGGGGGAAGTGCTCCGCACGACAGTGACAGAAGTGCGTCAGTTCCTTCAGGCTGATCGAGTGATGATCGTGCGCTTTAACCCCTGTACCGGCAGTCTCTGCGCTGGCCCGGCGACGGGGGCGGTGACAGTGGAATCTGTAGCTCCCAACTGCCAGCCGATGTTGGGGGAAACCCTGGAAAATTTCTGTTTTGACCAGTTCTATCTCGAAGCGTACCAACATCGATCGATCCGACCGATCGGCGATGTTTTAGCCGCGGATTTGCCGCAATATCAAATTGACTTGCTCGCACAATTCGCGGTGAGAGCTTATTTGGTAGTGCCTTTAGTGCAAGGAGACGATTTGTGGGGGCTGCTGATGGCTCACCAGTGCAGTCCCCGGCAGTGGATGCAGTTGGAAGTAGAGTTGCTGTCTTCTCTGGCCACCCAGTTGGCGATCGCTATCAAGCAAGCAGAACTCTACCAGCAGTTGCAAGCAGCCAACCTCAAGTTAGAGCGGTTGGCAACTTTAGACGAACTCACACAGCTAGCAAACCGCCGCCGGTTCGATCAGTATTTAGAAATGGAGTGGCGCAGACAAGCCCGGGAACAAACGCCCATGTCCCTAATTCTGTGCGATATTGATTCTTTTAAAAGTTACAACGATACTTACGGGCATCAAGGCGGAGACGAATGTTTGCGACAAGTCGCCGGGGCGATCGGCAATGCAGTCAATCGCCCCGCCGATTTAGTAGCTCGCTACGGAGGCGAAGAATTTGCCGTTATTTTGCCAAATACCGCGATTCAAGGCGCCGTGATGGTAGCCAAACACATACAGCTCAAAATCGCAGCTTTGCAGGTTCCTCACGCTGGTTCTCAAGTGAGCCCATATGTCACTCTCAGTCTTGGCGTAGCGAGTATTGTTCCTGCATCTGAATCGGGAGCCGAAATTCTGATTGCCACAGCCGACCAAGCGCTGTATCAGGCTAAACGACTTGGACGCGATCGTATCCAACTATACCAGCCTGATCCTGCTGCTGGCAAGCCAAATGGCACAAGCACTTCGATACTTCCTGTAGATTTTTCTCTACCTAACACTAATTTACCCTCTCCCACCAGCGCTTGAGGAATTGCCATATTTGTGGATTCCGAGTAGTTATACCATTCCGCAAAAAAAATGCCCCTGTCAGCGCGTGATCCAAACCCTGATATCCCTGTTCTGTCACTCTGCGAATTAAAGAAGTAAAAAATAAGCTAGCTCAAACATAAAAGGGTTGGAATTGATTTATTGAATCAATTAAATCGTTGCACCCAAGCAATAAATTAGGATTAGGGAATATTTATTATCAAGGATAAACCAACCAAAATAGAAGCATAGGTTGGATAAGCTGTTGTACATTTAAACTGTGATATACAGGTATCCGCTCAATAAATCGGGGTAACAGTAAAAAAAGAAGGTTCACAATCTAGGCACAGCATGGTAGAATAGGACATATTATTAATCATAAAATCAAGAATGTCATGGTCTTTTTTAGCCACTAAAGTCACAATAAACCGTGGGTTTATACGACACTTACTACAAGAATCAAGTACCAATAATTCAGAGCCTTTATATTTTTTTGAATTTCTTCAATCAGACCAGGACACACCCAGAGAATAAACCGAAGATTGTTGACGAATAATCGTCCCTAGAGAGGGAATATTTCCCAGGTAAGAAATACGGTCGTGCATATATTCAAAAAAGCTAATTCCTAATTTGCGGGTAGTCGCCACCAGAGACATGAAAACATCCATCGCCTTAGTTCCTTCACAAGTTTGCGTTGCATAACTAATATTTCGTCGCTGCACGATTGTTCTAGCAGCTAATTCGGCAGGGTTATTATGTAAAGGTAATTCCGGATGCTCCAAAACTAAAAGCAACTCAGATATTTTACTCAAACTTAATTTTTTTCGTTCATCTAATTGTTCATAACCAGTTATAGTCATTTCAAATAAGCATGAGACACTCTTCATGCACAATAAGCACGAATAACCTGACGGGGTGACAACCCCGTCAAAACATTGATAAAATCAAGGACATAGCTCTCATACCCCTCTGAAAAAATGGTAGTTTATTACGCCTAATTCTCATTAATTCACTAATAATATCTTGACAAAATTCCATTCCAACCGCCCAACAGTGACCATAAGACCTCTCCCATAATTCCAATCCCTTTCCCCGCTTGGTTTCTGGCGGACGGTTCCTGCAGGGACCGTCCGTCAGAAACCAACGCTTCCATAAGGGTTTCAACGGTCAATAGATAAAAAATGCCCAATTTTATGACCTAAATTTTACTGTTTTTTTTTCAGTTTGTAGGGACTTTTATTGACACATAACGAGCGCACCTATTCGCCATCTTACTAATCCACATACCACCAAAATTACTCTCTCGTAATTTTTCGTTTTTAAGCGAAATCTTTCTGATGCTACTCTCCATATTTTTAATAATCTAATTAGATGCTCGACAAAGATTCTTTTTTGAGCCTTTGACTTATTCGCTCTCTTTTGAGCTGGAGTCAGAACTACCTGACGCGGTTTTTTATGAGGAGTATTAATTAATGGTTCTCCTACATAAGCTTTATCTCCTTGAAACTTTTGTGATTTTTCTAATGACGCTCTCTGCTTTCTCCAAATGTTTATGTCGGCTGTTGCTCCGGTTTCTCCTACTACTACGTCAACAATCTCTTTACCGGATGGCATGACTATTACCTGGTTCTTTTTAGTATGTCTCTTTTGTTTGCCAGAGTAATTTTTTTTCTGCTCTTCATTGTCCGTAGGTCTTTGTATGGGCTGCTCGTAGCTATCTACTATCAACTCAACATCTTTCAAAATTTCCAGAACCCATGCCCGCTCGCCATCATTTTTTTTTACTTGTTCTAACACCGAAGCCGGCAATAAATCTCTTAAAATCTTTACCCAACGGTGAAAAATATAATTAGCGGTTGATTCACCAATCCCAAATTGTACCCCAAGCATTTGAAAAGTAGGTAAGTTATGCAGGTACACGGTGGGTCAAAATAATTTGGTCTGCCATCGTTAGTTTAGGGGGACGACCGCTGCCCGGTTTAATGAGCCGAGTTTTCTGACTTTCTTGAGATGATTTTTGACGAGCGTACAAATTTTATGCATGGGTAATTAGTTGTATTAATTGGTCGTAGTCTATACCCAACATTCTTTGAGTCTCGGATGGATGTTTTTCAATATATTCTCGGAGTTGGCTCATGTTTTTGGGGGTAAAATTCCCTTATAATTTAAGAGCGCTCTATCAACCATTTCTTTTTGGGAGATATCTAATGTCTATCTCGTCTTCTTGTCAAGGGGGTTGAGCAATTACGTTTTTTCTGTATCGAGTCCCCCCATTTATAATTGGGGATTATCTTCAACCCAAAAACAGGTGTTCTTTTTCCAAATAGACATAAAAACACACAAAAAAGCCGACGCCACCAGGTAGCAAGGTTCATTACAAAAAAACTAATTGCAATAACTGTACCAGATGTATTATCAAGTTTTGCCATCACTCGATTGAGACCGAATCTTCGTTTCCGCAAGCCCCAAACTTGCCCTCAATTGCATTTCTAATTCTCTCATCTTCCAACGCTTGCTTCTTTTTTGATTTACTCACCTTTGCTTGGGGTCTTCCTAGAGGGGATCCACTGAGCCTAATTCCTCTTTCTTTGCACCACGCTCGGTTTGATATTGTACGATAAATGTGATCTGCATGAACTGACTCTGGATAATATCCTGTAAATCTATAAAAAGCTTCTACTTGTGCTTTTAAGTCCCCTTATTCGTTAAAGTTATCCCAGCTCATCCGGTCTAAAAATACATATCCTTCAAAACAACTGGCTGATAGTTTGGCTCCAAACTATACGCTTTTCCCGGCTTTTCCTCTGACTATAGGACGAATATGGGGTTGACTTAAACGGCGTTGCTGAATCAAGGTATGATAAACTTATAGTGCGAGCGCAGACAAGCGAGAATGATTTATTTGATTTTGATACGGAATTGGAACATCTGCAAATTTTAGATAGTGAATTAGTAATTGAATTGAATATCTTAGCATTTGTTCAGATTTAGAATAACAAAGAGTTTTTCGTTTTAGGCGAGCCAAATAATGCCTTAATCTTGTATTTTCACCCTCAACTCTTGTCATACCAATTTAATATGAAGCTGCATAGAATAGGGCTTCAAGAATAAAATTGTAAGATGACAACGAACAGATTTCCTC
>NZ_JAUBUE010000010.1:0-179993 GCF_036705305.1 Microcoleus sp. B3-D7
GTTTGATTAAATGCGGTTGTTCCTGTAGAGTTAGCAGTAATATTTCCTAAGGCTGTGGTATTGCCAACTGCACCATTAAGTGTAATATTACCGGCACCTGCATTTACCAATAAACTTTTAGTGTTTGCTGTAGTGCCATCGAGATTCCTATTAAAGGCGACATTGCCGCTGCTGGTAGTTCCTGATGTTGTTAGAGTAATAGTTGGTTGACTAAGGATAACGGGTGATTGGAAGGTAATATTGCCACCGCTACCGGAGTCACTTGAGGTATTTATATTACCGCTAAGAATAGTATTTCCTGTACCAGAGTTGAGGGTGACGTTCCCTGCGGTACCTGCCTCTACTGAATTGGAAACTAGACCTCCAGTAGTAATGTTGCCACCAGCAGTAAAGAGGGCGATCGCTCCTCCATATCCTCCTAGCAAAGAAGAGGAATTGAGACTTCCAGCAGTTGTGTCGATCGCACCTGTTCCTTTGGTAACAGAGAGGTTGATATTCCCGGAGGTACCTGCATATAATGAACGCGAATTCAGAGAACCAGTGGTAATGTTACCGCCAGCAGTTGAAAGGTCGATCACTCCTCCATTTCCTTCCACAGAAGAGGAATTGAGATTTCTAGTAGTAATGTTACCGCCAGCAGTTGAGAGGGCGATCCCTCCTCCATTTCCTCCCACAGAATTTGAAGACACATCTCCAGCAGTGGTGTCGATCGCACCCGTACCTCCAGTGACTCTGAGGGTGATATTCCCCCCCCTACCTCTATCTAGGGGACTGGCATTTAGATCTTTAGTGGTAATGTTACCCCCAGCAGTTGAGAGGGTGATCGCTCCTCCCTGTCCAAAAGTTGAACTCGATTGCAGAACATCACCAGTGGTGTCGATCGCGCCCAGACCTCCAGTAACTGTGAGGGTGATATCCCCTCCGCTACCTGCACTGCGTGAAAAGGAAGCCAGCTTGTTAGTGGTAATGTTACCGCCAGCAGTTGAGAGGGTGATCGCTCCTGCATTTCCTACCTTAGAAGAGGAATCCAAAAATCCAGCACTGATGTCGATCGCACCCGTACCTCCAGTGACTCTGAGGCTGATATCCCCCCCCGTACCTGCACCTATGGGATTGGAACCCAGGTCTCTAGTGGTAATGTTACCCCCAGCAGTTGAGAGGGTGATCGCTCCTCCCTGTCCAAAAGTTGAACTCGATTGCAGAAAATTACCAGTGGTGTCGATCGCGCCCGGACCTCCAGTAACTGTGAGGGTGATATCCCCTCCCCTACCTGCACCGCCTGAAATGGAAAGCAGCTTGTCAATGGTAATGTTACCACCAGTCGTTGAGAGGGAGATCGCACCTCCATTTCCTGAAGAGGATTGGGAATCCAGCTCTCCAGCAGTGGTGTCGATCGCGCCCGGACCTCCAGTAACTGTGACGGTTATATTCCCTGGATTACTTCCAGCAACGAAATTATTGGAAACCAGCGATTTAGTGGTAATGTTACCACCACCAGTAGTGGAGAGGGAGATTGCTCCTGAATTTCCTGCTGAGATAGCAGAGGAATAAATATCTGCAGCAGCGGTGTTGATACCATTGGTACTGGTGAGGCTAATATTTCCGCCCGTAGTAACAAGTGTGGCATTGACTGATATTGCATTACCAGCATTTAACGCGAGCGCGCCATTTCCCGAATAATTAGTAATAGGTTGATTAACAGTAATATTATTATTCGCTTGCAGCGTCAGAGAATTATTATTATTCCAAGCAACGGGAGCACTAACTGTAATATCACCGAGACTCGAAGAAGCCGACGCAGTAGAAATAGTGACATTTCCCAAAAGTAGCTGATTTTGCAGCGTCCCATTATTAATTGTAGAAGTGGCAGCAGAGGGCGTAAATACTCCCGCTGAGAAACTGTCGCCTACAGAATCCACATCTGTACTAATAGTAATATCAGTAGGATCTAATAATAAGGTGCCAGCAATCCCAAAGGTCGATCGCAAATCAACTAATCCTTGAAAATCCAGCGATTGCTTTCCCGAAACTTCCACAAACCCGCCATTCCCAGAAAACAAGCCACCTCTCGCCGTAATATTCCCATTAAAGCGAGTAGTTTCATCCGCCCAAACTATCACTCGCCCGCCATTCCCGTTACTAATAGCATCAGCATTAATTGTCGAGTCGCTGCTGACAAAAGTTCGCGAAGCATTGGGCACAGTCCCCAAACCCTGATAATCTCCGCCAATCAGTACATTACCGCCACCGTTAATCCCAGAAGCATCGATATTGCCTGCAATAACTCCTACTTTGTCACCTAAAATATTTACAGTACCGCCAGTGTTGCCAGAGACATTGAGAGTGCCAGAGGCGATCGCAGTTCCCGCAGTTACCGGCACAGCAACATTCCCTGTCAACACAACTTCGCCATTGGGATTTACCGTCAAACCCGTCGCCTGTGCCACACCTTGTCCAGTCAGCAACTCCGGCAAAGATAACACTGGCTGCGTCCAATTATTCGGCAGCGAACTTTGATTGGCTGTCGGCTGAATATCCAAACTCAATAAATTTCCAGCTTGACTAATTCGCACCAAGTTGTTACCCGGTACGGCGCTGATGAGAATATTGCCGCTAGGCGCAGTTAGCTGACCATTATTGACCACCGTACCGCCAATCAAACTTAAACTTTGACCTGGTGTCACCGTCAGATTGCCTGCATTAACAATGCTTCCTCCTGGCAAATTTGTAAACGCAAAACTATTCGGTGCCCCGATTAATGTTGCCCAATTGTTATTGCCGATCGCGCTAAACCACTGATTGTTCCCAAAACCAATCCCTGTCGCCGTAGTAGCATTAAAAGATCCCGGCACGTTGAGACTGGCATTCGGCCCCAAAATTATGCCGGCAGGATTCATCAAAAATAAATTGGAATTCCCGCCCGTCACTTGAATTAAGCCATTTATTAAAGAAGGATTACCCCCAGTAATCCTTCCCAAAATATTTTGAATATTGGGATTAGTGAGAAAGTTAGCCGTTTGACCTTCGCTGAGGCCAAACTGAGTAAAACTATGAAAAAGATTAGCCCCATCTCCGTTGAAGGACCCCCCGGAAATGTCGTAGCGGTTGCCGCTGGGAGTAACAACTGTGTGAGTGCCGTCTGGTGCCGGGGCTATGGGTTGCGCGTTGGCAGAACCCGCCACTGCACTCAGCCAGCTAACAATGAATAACCATCCGAGCAAATGTAGTCTGTTGGCTGTCATTGTGTTTAAAGATTGTGCTGAAAGTGCGATCGTATTTATTTATTTATCCTATTTTTACTCATAAAAATTACTCATGTCAATAGGAGCAGCCTATTTTTACTTGCCGAACAATTAGGATGTGACAAGAAAATGTATGTTTTTAATTACTATGATTTACCTAAAAACTGTTTTTTTACTAGAAGTCAGGCGCGGGAAATGAAACTTGGTTTATTGTTGCGACTTTCACAGCTTCCCTGACGCAATTATCTTTAAAAACCGGGTTGATGCGTCCGGGACTGTGGGGGAAAATATGGCGCGGAATGCGAGGGTTAGGGGTTTAAAAAACTTGGAATTTTAGTCAAAACTACGTAAGTTCCGATCGCCTGTTATACAGCTTGCTTAGAGTGGCAAAAAACTCGATCAACTCCCTACTCGCGGTCGCCTCCGCTTCTTTCTGCATAGGCAGAGCAGCTTGCAGCCCGCTTTCAGGACAACGAACCGAACAGCAGACTTTCTCTCAAAAACTTTATATTTTTGGGATGAACTTTACCAAAACTTTATAAAGCTCGATTAAAATTTTTATGTATTTTTGATGAAAGCCAATATTTGCAAGTCTTGCACTCAACTTTAGACTGTTACCGAAACCAAGTAAATGTAGTAGGTTGGAAGTCTAGGCAGGATGAAAATCTTGCTCTGACAGATTAAACTATGCGAGTCTGGTGTCAGTGAAAACTCTTAGAAGAAGCACTCATTTACTCCAAAACACCCTTAAGTGAGATCTGTATGTAGATTCACTGGTGTGGAGCCTCTTCTTTAGGTTTGACGATCGCCCTAAATATCGCAGGCTCGCGATCGTCTATTCGCATCACGGCAACATGGCATTTAGGGCATTTTCCGCCTTACTACCTAACAATACAGGAGGAATCAGGGTTATGACTACCTTAACGCTAGTCAAAAAAACATCTTTTACAGTCGCCAGCTTGGTAACCACAATGTTGCTCAGCATCTGCCCGCCCGTCCGAGCTTTCATGTTTGGCACTGGCGGCATCCAGTTCGATCAAGATACAAAGATCAACTTTAGATTCAACAACTCTGTCAGCCCTTACCAGTCAAGCTTGTGGGTGGCCCAAGCTGACCCACAAAACAATGGCTACACCAACATCGCCAGACTGTTTTACGAGACTCAACCCTCAGATAACGGCTCTGCCAACAACTGGGAAGCAACCTTCGGGAACGCAGTCACCTCCGAAAACGGCTCCATCACCCAAACCTTCACATTTTTGCAGGATCAAATTTATGCCCTGCTGCTGTGGAGCGACACAGGTAGCGGCAGACCTTTCGAGCAATACGTCTCGTCGAGTACCTTCATGAACAGCCCCAACTGGTGGGCCGCCGGCACCCAGTTCCGAAGAGAGGAATGTCTGGTGGCGGGATGTCAGCTTGCTGTGTTTGGTGACTTTATGCTCAACTACAATTCCAGCGACTCATTTGCAAGCATCAACGGCGGTAAAGGCCCAGAGCAATTTTCATCGCTCACAAAGGCCCAACTGGCTAATGGCACACAAATCTCCTTCGACGATGCCAAACCAGGAACCGAGCTTGACTTCAAAGACTTCACCGTGTCGGCTGAGTTAGTCCCCGAACCAGTCCCCGAACCAGTCCCCGAACCAGTCACAGTGTTCGGGACTATCCTGGGTATCGGGGCTTTGGCTGCGGCTCGCAGGAAAAAAAAGCGAGGGCAGCAACCATAAAAATGACTATTAACCAGCCCCATACAAATCTAAATAGTGCGTCTGTTCAGTGGTACTCTGAGAAATAGCATTTCTAAATGTTAAGACTTTTTCCATAACGGGAAAAATAGCATCCTAACAAAGGCACTATTCATGGTATCCACCGCAGAAAAAACGAACGTAGGCTACATCACCCAAATCATCGGGCCAGTTGTAGACGTAAAATTCCCAGGCGGCAAACTGCCCCAAATCTATAACGCTCTCACAATTTCCGGCAAAAACGAAGCAGGTCAAGACGTTGCCGTTACCTGCGAAGTTCAACAACTGCTCGGAGACAGCCAAGTGCGCGCCGTTTCCATGAGTACCACCGACGGCTTGGTGCGTGGAATGGAAGTAGTAGATACCGGGGAAGCGATCCAAGTTCCCGTCGGAATCCCAACTCTCGGCCGGATTTTTAACGTCATCGGTCAACCCGTAGACAACCTCGGCCCGGTCAATACTTCCGAAAGTATGCCCATCCACCGCAACCCGCCTGCTTTCACCGAACTGGAAACCAAGCCTTCGGTGTTTGAAACTGGGATCAAGGTGATTGACCTGCTCGCGCCCTACCGTCGCGGTGGCAAAATCGGTTTGTTCGGCGGCGCAGGCGTCGGCAAAACCGTGATTATGATGGAACTCGTGAACAACATCGCCAAGGCTCACGGTGGCGTGTCCGTGTTCGGTGGTGTGGGCGAGCGCACCCGCGAAGGTAATGACCTCTACAAAGAAATGATCGAGTCGGGGGTTATTGACGAAGAAGACCGCAGCAAGTCAAAAATTGCTCTGGTTTACGGTCAAATGAACGAGCCGCCTGGTGCTCGGATGCGCGTGGGCCTGTCGGCTCTGGCGATGGCCGAATACTTCCGTGATGTCAGCAAGCAAGACGTGCTGCTGTTCATTGACAATATCTTCCGGTTTGTGCAAGCGGGTTCTGAGGTATCGGCTCTGTTGGGTCGGATGCCTTCGGCTGTGGGATATCAGCCGACTCTCGGTACAGACATGGGCGACTTGCAAGAACGGATTACTTCGACTACCGAAGGTTCGATTACTTCGGTTCAAGCTGTGTACGTACCTGCGGATGACTTGACTGACCCCGCACCGGCTACGACTTTTGCTCACTTGGACGCTACAACTGTGTTGTCTCGCGGTTTGGCTGCGAAGGGGATTTATCCTGCGGTTGACCCGCTGGATTCTACGTCTACGATGTTGCAAGTTAGCGTTGTCGGCGAAGAGCACTATGGTGTTGCTCGTCAGGTGCAGTCTACTCTGCAACGCTATAAGGAATTGCAAGACATTATTGCAATTTTGGGCTTGGATGAGCTGTCAGAAGATGACCGCTTGACCGTTTCTCGCGCTCGCAAAATTGAACGGTTCTTGTCTCAACCGTTCTTTGTGGCTGAAGTGTTCACCGGTTCCCCCGGCAAGTACGTCAAGCTGGCAGACACCATTAAGGGCTTCCAGATGATTTTGGCTGGCGAACTTGATGAATTACCTGAACAAGCTTTCTATTTGGTGGGCGATATCAACGAGGCGATCGCCAAAGCTGAAAAAATGAAAGCTGACGCCAAGTAATTTTAGTCATGAGTCAGTAGTCAGTAGTCAGTCGTTATTAGTTATTAGTTATTAGTTATTTGTTATTGGTAACAACTGACAACTGATAACTGGCAACTGACAACTGACAACTGACAACTGACAACTGACAACTGACAACCGACAACTGACAATTTATGACATTAACTGTGCGCGTAGTGGCCCCAGACAAAACTGTTTGGGATTCTAATGCTGAAGAAGTAATTCTGCCGAGCACCACAGGCCAACTAGGTATCTTGAGCGGTCACGCTCCAATGTTGACAGCTTTGGATACCGGAGTGATGCGCGTCCGTCCCGGTAAGGAATGGGTGTCTATTGCTCTGATGGGTGGCTTTGCAGAAATCCAAGAAAACAAAGTTACTATTCTTGTCAACGGCGCTGAAAAAGGCGAAACCATTGATAAAGAAGCTGCTCGTACTGCTTACACCGAAGCAGTAGCTCGTTTGGAAAAGTCCGCTAGTGGCACTGACCAAGAGCAAATTAAAGCTAAGCAAGCAATCAAACGCGCGAGAGCTCGTTTCCAAGCTGCCGGCGGCACGCTCTAGCGCTAAGGATAGGAACACGGCTTTTGTAGTAGGGACACAACAATGTTGTGTCCCTACTGTTTTTCTCGCGTTGTGTCCCTAATGTTTTGCTAAACTCCCGCCTCGGACAATAGAGATTGCATTGTTTCCCAAGATAACCCCTGCTGAAGATAGCGGGGGTTATTTGGATTGTAGGGGCTCTCCACGCGATCGACACTGACAATTTTGGCTTCCTCCCGCAAAACAGGAACGTCTGGATCGAAAGCGGTCGATCGCGTCAAAGAGCTAGAAAAGCCTTTAAAAATAGCAATTTCATCGAATTCGCCGTCAATTTGGGCCTTGACGATTAAAACTTCGTGCGATCGTTTTAGCGTGTATTGTTCCAAACGACGAGCAATAGAGTCAGCCATAGCAAATCTCGCTTTCCTGAAATCTGCTATAATATAGCTTAATTTTGTGGCTAACTTCAGGGACATCCAGCTAAATTTTTATTGTTAAGTATACCTTTTTTTTACAGCAGGAAGTAAGCAGACATCATATAAATTTTGTAAAAAACCTCGGAAAAACTTTCCTGCTGCCAAACCTACTTGTCCGATATTTTATGAACCACAAGAAGACTAGGTTGCAATTATCATTTCTTAGTCAAAATTTTATTAAACGGCCTTTAGCTTGGGAGATACGCTGCTATTTATTCTAGTTTTTTGCTTGATATCAGCTCTGGTAAGTTGCCACTCAAAGCTAATAAATAACTGTTGACGAGGCGGGAATTATAGTTAGTGACTCAATTATAGAGCGTTTGGGCGATCGAGAAAAATATATGTGCCGATTTGTCGATCAAGTCACAGTAAAAGGCAAAAAATCTGCCGTCTCCGTGTTGGAAATTTATGATGCAGAAACAGAACAAAGCATTGAACTAAAACAGAAAACTGCTGCTGAATTTCAAAAATGTCTGGAGCTTTATTTCGAGCAAAATTTTACTGAAGCGCAAAAATTATTCAGTAAGATTTGCGAAAGAAATCCTCAAGATAGGTTAGCAGCAATTTACTGCCAGCGCTCTCTAAAGAATGGAATGTATGGAGTGCCTGAAGGATGGTCGGGGATAGAAGCTTTGGATGAAAAGTAGTGATACAGATATATTGTATGTGAACATCGGTAGGGATAGGGCAATGCCTTGTCCGGCGCGGGGAGTAGGACACGGAAATGCCGTGTCCGTATGGTTCGCTTTGACTTTTAATAATTTGCTATAAGATTAAGGATTGTAGAAACTAGATCGGGTCTTCCTTGCGTAAGTTGTGTTTAAGTACAAAATGGTTTATAATCTTTACCAGCGCTCAGCCTTCGCTCCAAGTATTAACTGGGTTTTCCCACCTAAATTAATGTTATGTCCACTCTTTCTCTCAAGCACTTAGTGGCAAAACTTTCAAGAAAAGCAACGCTGCAAACCGTACTCATAGTTCCGTTTGTCTTGCAAGTATTTGCAGCGGTGGGTATTGTAGGATACTTATCATTTAGGAACTCTCAAAGAGCAGTAAATGACCTTGCGGATCAGTTGATGGGCGAGGTGAGCAATCGCATCGAGCAAAATTTGAGAACTTATCTGGAAACTCCGCACCAAATCAATCAAAGCAAGCTGGATGCGGTAAAACTGGGTTTTGTGAACATGAAAGACTTGTCCGCTTGGGAAAAGTATCTGTGGCGACAAGTGCAATTATATCCTTATATCAATTTTACATCGATCGCTAATCAAGATGGAGAATATCGCACCGGCGAAAAGATGTCTAACGGCACTTTATTGATTAACGCATCGGGTCAATCTAGAGGTTTTGATTTTTATTCTTACAATACTAATGATAGGGGCGATCGCACGACAGTAGCAGCCTACGTCAAAAACTTCGACATCCGACAGCACCCTTCCTACACCTATGCAGCTCTAGAAGCCAAACCCACTTGGAGTTCAGTTTATGTATCCTTACTAGAACCCACATTGATTCTCAGCGCGCTGCAACCAGTTTACAACAGCCAGAAACAGCTAGAAGGAGTATTAATTGCTGCTTTGCGTCTCGACAGTATCGGTCAATTTTTAAACAGCCTCAAAATAGGCCAATCTGGTCAAACTTTTATTATCGAAAGAAACGGCACGCTGCTGGCAACTTCCACACCGGAAAAACCTTTCCGCACCCAAAACGGTCAAAAAGAACTGTTTAAAGTTACAGAAAGCAGCGATGCAGTAACGCAAACTACAGCTAAATATTTAGAAAGTCACTTTCAAAACTTCTACCAAATTACCAAATTGCAGCAAATCCATTTTGAGATAAACGGGAAACAGCAATTTTTAAAAGTTCTACCCTTCCAAGACGGCAAGGGTTTAGATTTACTAATTGTCGTCGTCGTTCCCGAAGCCGACTTTATGGAACAAATTCATGCGGGCAACCGAACTACAGTTTTGCTATGCTTGGCAGCTTTGGGCATGGCAACTGTGTTAGGACTTCTCACTTCTGGCTGGATTATCAAACCTCTTATAAAATTAAAAAATGCAGCAATAGCTTTATCTGAAGGACAATTTGACCAAACTGTAAAGCTCGATCGCTCCGACGAGTTGGGCGTACTTGCCGCTGCCTTTAACAGCATGGCAGCACAACTGCAAGCATCTTTTACTGCCTTAGAAACTAAAAATATCGAATTGCAGCGACTAGACAAACTGAAAGACGAATTCTTAGCCAATACTTCCCACGAACTCCGCACTCCCCTCAACGGCATTATTGGGATTGCAGAATCTTTAATAGACGGTGCTACGGGACAACTGCCAGACTCAACAAATTTTAACTTAGCCTTGATTACATCCTCTGGCAAAAGATTGTCTTCTTTAATTAACGATATTCTGGACTTTTCTCAGCTCAAACACAAAAAGATAGAACTACAAATTAAGTCCGTCGGTCTTCGAGAAATAGTCTCTGTTATTCTCACTTTGTCTCAGCCATTAGTAGGCAAAAAAAACTTGCAGTTGATTAACTCAGTCGCTCCTGAATTGCCGCCAATAGCAGCCGACGAGAATCGGTTGCAGCAAATACTTTACAACTTAATCGGCAATGCGATTAAGTTTACCGAAAGTGGCACAGTAGAAATTTCTGCAGAATTGGTAACTGGCAAGGCACAATCACCCCTTAATTCCCAGTTAGCCATTACTGTATCCGATACTGGCATTGGCATCCCCGAAGATAAATTAGAGCAAATTTTTGAATCCTTTGAACAAGCTGACGGTTCCACTGCTAGAGAATATGGTGGCACTGGTTTAGGGTTAACGGTTGCCCAGCAATTAGTGGAATTACACGGAGGTAAAATTTGGGTATCTTCAACTGTAGGTGTCGGTTCCCAATTCATCTTTACTTTGCCCGTATCTGAGAGTCCGCCGGATGTTAGCAGCAGGCAGCCGCGTTTAAGCGAGAATTTTCCCATTTGTATCATTCCTGAATTGGCCAGCCAATCATCTCTAATCAATTCTCCGATATCAGACAAGAGCGACTTGCTAGAAACTGAAAAAATAAAAGTTTTGGTAGTCGATGATGAACCTATTAATATTCAGGTCATCATTAACAGTCTTTCTATAGAAAACTACGAGATTACTCAAGCGAGCAACGGCTTAGAAGCTGTAAATCTAATTGAATCAGGATTTAAGCCCGACTTAATTTTACTCGACGTAATGATGCCGCAGATGACTGGTTATGAAGTCTGTCGAGAAGTTCGCAAAAAATACTCCCCTTTAGAAATGCCGATTCTGATGCTGACGGCTAAAAATCAAACTACTGACTTGGTAGAAGCTTTTAACTTAGAAGCAAATGATTATGTAACTAAACCTTTTATTAAAAAGGAATTGTTGGCGAGAATTAACACGCAAATTCGCCTATCCAAACTGAATGCAGCCTACGGCAGGTTTGTGCCGCACGATTTTCTAAGCTTGCTGGAAAAGCCGAGTATTATTGAAGTAAAATTAGGCGAAAATCAGGAAAGAAATATGACCGTGCTGTTTGCTGATATTCGCTCGTTTACGGCACTTTCCGAAAATATGACACCGCCTGAAAATTTTGCCTTTATTAACACTTACTTAGGAAGGGTTAGCCCTGCAATCAGGAAAAATAACGGGTTTATTGACAAGTACATTGGTGATGCAGTTATGGCACTGTTTCCTACATCTCCTGATGATGGTGTACGAGCAGCAATTGATATGCAAAAAGAAGTGAATATCTACAACCAGCAGCGAGAAAAAAATGGTTTGTGTCCGATCGCGATCGGCGTCGGTTTACACGCGGGCAATTTGATGTTGGGTACAATTGGCGAGCGAGAACGGATGGAAAGTACAGTGATTGCTGATGCGGTGAATCTCGCATCTCGTTTGGAAGGATTGACTAAAGTTTACGGCGCGGGCATTCTAGTTAGCGGTGCAATTATCGATCGCCTAGACGATCCAGAAAAATATAAGTACAGATTTGTCGATCGAGTAATGGTGAAAGGAAAGACAAATGCTGTGTCGGTTTTTGAAATTTACGAGACAGAAACAGAGGAAAGCATTGTACTTAAGCAGCAAACTGCGGAGATTTTTCAAGCAGCTCTCAATTTTTACTACGAGCAAAAATTTGTTGCCGCCCAAAAAGTATTTCAAAACATTTTACAAATCAATCCGGACGATCGGGTAGCAATGCTGTATTTCAAACGAGCTCGCAAGTATCGAATGTACGGAGCCCCGGAGGGGTGGTGCGGAGTGGAAACTTCGACGGAGAAATAGGGCGCGCACTGCCCGCCCTAATCTCTTTAAAAGATGCTTGCACCAACTTTAAAATATAGTTATACAAACTCCTAATTTATTCCAAGTTTTGGGGCCGACAATGCCATCCGCAACGATTTTTTGTTGCTTTTGAAAATTGATGACTGCTTGTTCGGTTTTCGGGCCAAATCCTCCATCAGTATTTACAGAAAATCCGCTGGTGTGCAAGAGCCGCTGGAGGTAGCGAACGTCCTCATTTTGGGTGACGCCATCGTTGCGTTTCAGTAGGGGAAAATAACGGCAGGGAGGTAATTCCATGTGAATTGCGTTTGTGGTTTGCATAGTTTGAGTCTCCATTGGTTGTTTGCAAGTTGTTTAAAAGCAGGGCAGCGGGGAAAAGATGTTAATTAATAGTCCTGAAGGCATTTTTGACGGGCATAAACGAGGTTTCGCCTTCGCTCAATCACCAGATTTTTTAGCGTTTCTGGGGGCGTAAAGGAAGTATTGCTGTGAAAAAACCCAGTTTCTTGCTACCGGTGCGCCTAGGATTAGTTAACTTGGATTTAACATCCGGGTTCACCTGTATAACAAGCGCCTAATAGACTCCAAGTTTGAGGGCCGACAATGCCATCAACAGCAATCTTATTTTCCTTTTGAAATTTGATGACTGCTTGTTCGGTTTTTGGGCCGAAGAATCCATCAGTTGCGACGGGATATCCGTTTTTAACTAAGGATTGTTGGAGGTAGCGCACGTTTTGATTGGCAGTGGTGCTATTATTTCGTTTCAGTGTGGGCAGTGAAGAGCAAAGAGGCAATTGAGCGTAAATTGAATTTGTGGTTTGCATGGTTTGATTGGGGATTAGTGGTTTGCAAGCCGTTTGAACTTGCTATTCCCCAGTTGTAGCTGTGGGGGGAAGTGCTTTAACAGTCGCTTTTTATAGTGACGCTTATCTGGGGTAGCTCAGATGAGTGACAGCCCGCTATCCAATCCGTCTTGTACAAAGTAATTGTCAAAGGCAAACAGCAGCGAATTTCCATTTTTTATCAACTTTTAGCATCTTTGGCACCAGCCCCACACCATAAGTAAGTCGCCGCCAAAAAACGCCCCTATGTAAACGAGGGCAAAGTCTCCAAAGGCTCTCTACTGGCTGACTTAAATCTGTTTACATAGTGTTACATTATGCGGTTTAATCCCGTATACCCACTTACCTGTACGGCTGTTGGTGTCGGGATGGATAGGCAGATTGACGTAGAGAAAGCGAGGCAATCAATCCTGTCACGGTGTAATCGCTGCACTCTTATACAAGCGGAGTAATAGTTTTTTATATAGAGGAGGCAAAAATACTGTATTTAAAGCTAGTTAACCATGTGAGCGAAAAGGGCGATTGGGAAAATTTCTCTGGGGTTGCGACTTTAACTGAGAAGTGATATCATAGTATCGGTAAATAGTAGATTTCCGGCTGTCAAACAACTTGAGAATTGAATCAATGACAATTTCTGTAACTATAGGGTTAAAGTCGGAAATAAAGTCGTCGGCGTTTAGATTTTCTCCAAAAAATTCCTTAGCTCGATCGCACTGATAGCGCATTTCGTCAAAGCCAACAATTTTTACCACAAATGTTGTCAGGGGCGAACTCTCCAAATCGGTATTAGAAGTGCTTTTAGCCCGCCCATTTTCTAATAAATTCAATACTTCCGCTTCTAAACCAATTTTAGGTTGGTAAGGTTTCTCTATTTCTGGAAAAAAGCTTTCCAGGCGCACGCAGTTAGGAGCTTGAGCGGGAATTCCTCCCATCATCATCGCCAGAGAAACCTCAATCCCCAAATCCGAAGAAAGAGCTTCTAGTAGGGCTAGGGCAGACAGTTTGCACCCCAAATAAAGCTTCGCAATTTCGAGATTGTACTTAGCGGTAGTTTCCCACCGCTGATAGGTGCGATCGTCTGGATATCCCTCAAACTGTCGGAAAATTATTTCTGGCTTGAGATAATTCAGAAAACCTTCCATCTTGAGCAAAGCAACTCGGTAGTCGCGAACCGTGTAAAAACCGCAGCAGATGAGATTGTGATTGGTTTCCGGCAGTAAATTCCAAGTATTTGCCAAAAAATGGGCTGAACTATGGTGAGCAAAACTCATCACATCCCGGTTAGAGATTCGCACAGCTTTTTTGACGGTTTCCCGCATTTCCTCATCAGTCAAACTGAGGTGAAAGCGGCTATTTATTGCTTGCAAGCGGTCATAAAGACGCTGGCTTACCGTTAATCCTGCATCGGCGGCGCGAAACGGAATTGTTGCTTCAATGCAGCCTGCAATTTGAAGCAATTGCTCGCGTTTGAGAAATGGTTCTAGAGCTTTTGCTGCTACGACAGCGCTGAGAAATTCGTTTTGTCCAGCGAAAGGATTGAGGACTTCGCCCGGTACAAAATTGAATACCAGCATTACCATCTCGAAGATAGCATCCGCTGGCAGTTCAGATTGATCTCGAATTTGTAGCTGTTTGTTAACCTCCTTTGCAACAGGAGTGATGTAGTAGCTGACGTTAAAGTTAATGCTGCGATCGACTTGCACGTAGACGGTATCGTGAAATAAAGCTGCCAAAACCTCGATCGCATCTTCCTTTCCCCCCACATCAAAAATATGTTCGGGAGTGTGAAAAAACCGCCAGGGCCCCATCATCGGCTGAACAATTAGTTCGGCAATCCGAGCGAGTTCACTTGGTTCGACTTTTGCTTCCAGGCGATCGAGCGCCCAAATCAGCCTTTCTAAGCACTGTAAGTAGGCTTGTTTGCTATCCATCACAGTCTTTCCCAATAACATTGCTGTCAGTCGATTTTAGATTTTAGATTTTAGATTTTAGATTTACTCCACAGATCAATCTGGAAGCTTGAACCTTAGTCTAAAATTTTTATATCTCCACGACAGGAGTCGGCGGCTTGTATCCGTTTTTGGGCGGCGTCACGTCAGCTACTCTGCTGTTAGTTAGATTCTTTCGTATATGCGCCCGGTTTTTTTACTTGGAATTTTTGAGTGTTTTGTTGAATAATTTAGGTGCAATTTAGGAGGGAAATACTAACTTAAACTCAACTTAATTTCCGGTAGCTGACCTCCCCTGTTTTCCTAGTCTAATAAGCACAAAGTATGACAAGTAAATTACATAGATGACTAAACCTATCAGACCCAACAATCCCAAAAATTGAGGGGTTGCTGTAGGGTGAAACATTTGTTTATAGAGCCAAGGTGGGTCTAACCAAATGCGGCAAAAAGGTTCGTCAATTACCTCAATTTGAGATTTAAAAGCACAGCTTAAGAAGGGAAGTTGAGCTAGAGCGCCCAAACCGCTGTAAACAGTAATCGCCCACCGCCAAGCTGTAAAAGCCAGTTTCAGGGGCGACTGCGGTCGATCGGCAATTTCTTCGTTTAAATCCTCCCAAAACCACAGACTAGCAGGAATTAAGGCCCTCCCAATCACCGAGGATACAAAGCTCACAGGCAGGGCAGCCATCATCAGGTAAAGTGTAATTGCCAGCAAACTCGCCACCCGCCAATAAATAATCGACAAACGGACGATCGCCTCAGCTTTTGCCACAACAGCCCAAATCAGCACTACCAGCGGGATCGAAATTGTTAATAACACAGACAACCGGTAATCCATCCAGACTAGCGGTTGAAACCAAGGCCCGGTGGCTGCCAATAAAAGACTCAACATCTTTGGGAAAATATACTCACTTATTTGTCACAAATTTTACTACAAAAATGCTAAAAAATCAGCAATCAGAACACCGTCTTAATGTTTTAGTTACTGCTACCTTTTCTAAGGTACTTGGCGCGCTTTGAAGGGTACTTGAGACACGATAGACGGCAATACGCTTGAGTTAAAACTGTTTATTCCTGAGATATCTCCTTCCCATCCTCGCCCCCGAAGGGGGACGCAACAGCAAATTCTTGTCCCCCTTGGGGGGCGAGGGGGAAGCTGGCGGATTTGAAGCGTATTGGGATAGAGGGCAAATCTCACCATTATTTCAAGGCTCAACCCCTCAAATAAAATTCTCCCGCGCCAAAAGTTAGATTTCGGCGCGGGAGGCAAGGCTTAGAGCTAAATGGCTCGTTTATTCCTCGTAGATGCGGCACTCAGCAGCGTCAGGATTGTCGTCGCAAAATTTTTCAAAAGAATTCTTAGGTTTGACTTGCTTTTGGTGGGAAGCTTCTGCTTGCAGTTCTTCAACTGCGTCCCACGCCGCCGCGCATTCCCCGGAAGTGGCGCCCTTGAGGTCACAGACGGTACGAGCGCTTTCTAGTTCTTCTTCAATTTTTTCTTGGATGTTGCCTGCGGGTGTTGTTGTCATAAAACTTGTTGGTAGGAAAGTGTAGGAGAATATGGTTGTCCCCGACCTATTTCTAGGTAATGTTAGCACGCGCCTTTGTTTAGTGAGCTTGTTCGGCTAACGGCACGTCCTTAACCCAAATAAAGATGTTTAACCGTTAACGACAGAGCAAGGGACTAGCTAAGCAGCCACTTGGTGTCATAACTCAAAAAACCTAGACTTCTAAAGTCTTAGGCGGGTCAACTGTGGTTTAAGTCTTAGGCTCGAAGCGAGCGTGTCTTTAGACCTGGGTCGTTGACCTTATTAAGTAAGAAAGGTTTTCTTTTTGGATGTTAGTTTGGGTTGGATTTGCTGTTTCGGTCTGGCGACCCCAGCTAATAATAGCTTGAGATGCGCTGCTGTTGCAGCAGCCCAGAGACAAACCATCCATAAGTGCGATCGCAGCAGCCGTCTCTACTTCCTGCTTTACTCTACCCCGTCGGCGGGGGAAGAGTCCACAGGCATCAATGTAGGTCGAGCTGACCTTACTTTTGATGAAAACATTACACGAGGTTGGTGTGTCAAACTGTATTGAGCTTTATCTTTTAAGATTTAGCTGAATACGGCATTTAACACTAAACAGATTAATGGGACACTCATGTTAACTTATGTTAACACAAGAACGGCAATCGATGGGGAATCGATCGCCCAACAATAGCGTCCCCCCAGTGGCCAGTTCCAGTTAGCCTAATGTATAGAGATAGTTTTATAGAGAAGTTTGCCTTATGTACACCCAAAACCAAATGCAATGGGTCAGCGCTTTATCAACCCGTCCCTCTTTGGAATCCGCCCTCAAAGAAGTTATAGAACAAGCAGATCGCGACCTAGAAGGCCCGGCTGATTTAGCGCTGATATTTATCTCGTCTGCCTTTGCCAGCGAGTATTCTCGGCTGATGCCTTTACTCCGAGAACTGCTGCCAGTACCCGCGATCCTGGGCTGCGGCGGGGGAGGAGTCATCGGCACGAACCGGGGCGGCCTCACCGAAGAAGTCGAGGGAGCTCCGGCAGTCAGCCTCAGTCTGGCCCGTTTGCCGGGAGTGAATGTCAGAACTTTTCACGTCGGTGCAGAAGAACTGCCCGACTTAGACAGTCCCCCGGATACTTGGGTGGAGCTCTTGGGCGTGCCGGCTCAGGAAGAACCGCAGTTCATCATCTTGGCAGACCCCTTTTCCGCAAAAATTAACGATTTGCTGCAAGGGCTAGATTATGCCTATCCAGGTGCGGCGAAGGTAGGGGGGCTCGCCGGCGGGGACGGTGCGGGCCGAGGCGCGGCGCTGTTTTGCGACTATCAGCTTTACCGAGAAGGGACGGTTGGGGTAGCTTTGAGCGGCAATATAGTTTTGGAAACGATCGTCGCTCAAGGCTGCAGGCCGATCGGGCACCCTTATCGGGTGACGGAAGGAGAGCGGAATATTTTGCTGAAGCTGGAAGAACAAACCGACGATACGGGCAGCGCGGGCATCGAGCGATCGCCCTTAGAGGCTTTGCGAGAGTTAGTTCAAACTTTGAGCGAAGAAGACCGAGAATTAGCCCAGCACTCGTTATTTGTAGGCTTAGTTAGCGATGAATTCAAACTGACATTAGAGCCGGGAGATTTTTTAATCCGCAATCTGTTGGGAGTAGATCCGAAAGTGGGAGCAATTGCGATCGGCGATCGAGTCCGTCCCGGACAGCGCATCCAATTTCATCTGCGGGACGCGCGCACCTCCGCAGAAGACCTAGAAATGCTGCTCGATCGCTATCAGCGGGCCGCCGAGTACAGTGGTACATCCAGCGCCGGCGCCTTGATGTTCTCTTGTTTGGGGCGCGGTGAAGGGCTTTACGGCGAATCGAACTTTGACTCCCGACTGTTCGGCCGATACCTCAAAAACATTCCCTTGAGCGGCTTTTTCTGCAACGGCGAAATCGGCCCCGTCGGCGGTAGCACATTTCTGCACGGCTACACCTCCGTATTCGGGATTTGCCGCCAAAATTCATAATTTGTGAACTGTTGACTGTTGACTGATGACTGATGACGGTTAAGTGTTGACTAAAATCTAAAATCTAAAATCTAAAATTGATCGACTGATGACCAATAACTAAAAGCGGCAGTCGCCTGCCGCTTTTAGCTGTAACTAGATGTCTGGAAACCTTAGAAACTAAAGGTAGTACGGAGGAGTCCGACCCAGATATCGTCGTTTCTGTCGTTGTGTTCGGGATTCAGAATCACATAGACGCCCGGTGTCACCGAAATAAAGTCATTGACTTGGAAGCGATAGAAACCCTCTAAGTGATAAGAGGTGTCGCGGTTTCTGGCGACATCACTCTCGGTAACTTTTGGCGGTACACCGAAGACGAAGCCGAGGACATTGCCTTGTCGGGCAAAATCTCCCAGGGCCACAGTGATAGCACCATTCTGGATGGTAGCGTCATTGTTGCCGCCCCGCAGTTGTTCAGCCTTCGTATAACCGTACCAACCGCCAATCTGAAAGCGACTGCTGGGTTTGAAGTTAACTTGCACCCCATAGTTATCTGATGCGGTGGGTGATTGATCGAAGGGCCGGTTCGCCAACAAACTGCCGACGCCGCCCATGAGGTTAACATCGCCTGCCCGATTGTATTTACGGGTGTAAGTCAAGCCCAAGTCAAACGGTCTGCTAAAAAAGCCGATCTGACCCAGAGCGCTGAAAGAACCGTCGAAAACGCCCCGGCCGTCTGCGGGGTTGGGAGCATCGCCGTCACCTGCAAGATAGCCCGCGGTAGCTCGGAGGCTGCCCAAGTTGAAACTCACACTTGCGCCTGCTCCCTGCGGGCCGCGGAATACGGCCGGGTTGCGAACTCCAAATCTGGAAAGTGAACCGTTACTCGTAGAGTTACCAAAGGTAGAAGCCTGGTCTGCAATTTCATCTAGGTCAAGTCCTTTAGGACCGACAAAGACTGTAGCTTTACCCATCGGGAACCGATAGTACAACTCGTCTAGTGTGAAATTGCTGTTCTCAGCTCCATCAAAAGCTAGGCGAGCCATGTTAGTGCCCGTAGCTGTTGCTGCTGAGTAGTTGGCGACGTTGAGGGCTTGCAAGCGGGTTCTGAGCAAGTCTCGACCGGTGAAGCTGGTATTGAAGTTCAACCGCACCCGGTAGCCGAAGTTGGTGACTGTTCTATCGTCCTCAAGGCGGATACCATCTCCCACAAAGGTGTCGCTGACAGCAAAAATGGCTTCTCCAGCCAATTTGGTTGTGGTGGAGAACTGGTTAGCTTCGAGTTCTGCGGTGCGAGCTTCTAGGCCGTCTACTCGTCCGCGCAGGGTAGCGAGTTCGGCTGCAAATTCTTCTTGCAGGCGTTGCAAGATGGCTAAGTCGTCTCGGGTAACCAAGTTACCTGTTGACCCAATGAGTTGGGTTATCTGGTCTAAGCAAGCGTTGACGCCGGCTGCAAATTCGTAGCGAGTCAGGGCGCGGTTGCCGCGGTAGGTGCCGTCGGGATAACCTACGATACAACTGTAGCGTTCGACTAGGGATTGCAGGGCTTGGAATGCCCAATCTGTCGGGCGCACGTCGGAGAGCTGAGTGACTGATGTCACCTGGGACATGGTTCCCGACGGTTGGGCCGGCAGCGCTTGGGGAGCAACAGGGACGATGGGGCCCCCCATTCCGGCGGCTGGTGTCTGAGCAATTTCTACCTTAGTGGCTGGGGTGCTGGCGACTGCTGGCACTTCAATTTTCCCAGGGGCGTCTGTCTGGCTGATTTGCTCTGCCAAGTCTGATGCTTGGGGCGAGGATTCGGCTGTGCCTGCTGCTGCTAGAGGTTCAGTCGCTGCTGGGGCGCTGACCGGAGCGATTGGGGCTGCTAACTCGATGTCGCTCCCTGTTGTTTGCAGTGTTGTTGGCAGTGCTGCTGCGCTGGTTTCGGGTTCGATTGAGGCGAGTTTTTCAGCGTCTGCTTCGTTAACGACCGGGGTTGGGGCCGCTTCGACGCTGCTGTTTAAAGCCAGGTTTTCTGGGGCAGCAGGGGCTGCTGCAACTGGTTCTGCAACTATTTCTCCAACTATTTCTGCAATTTTTGACTCAGATGACTGAGCTGTAGCTAGCTGGTTGGCTTCAGCGGTTGCGGTCACTTCTGCGGCGATCGCAGTGGCACTCATGACTGATGATAGCCCCAGAATTGCCGGGGATACTAGCAGTAAATTCCAAAAAGTTCTGTTCATTTTCCTCACACCTTCACACTCTATTCAACTCGACGAGCAGCAATTCCCAACTGCTAATTTTTGTGGTTGCTTGCCTGTTGACAATAACTGCCAAAATAGAACCTATCCATAACTGTTGATTCACAGTAGGCGTGTCTACTTCTGCTTGAACGTAGGGGCCCAGCCCTTATACCGCCTCGGCATCAATTCAGGTCAAGCCCACATTACATTACAGTTGATTATACCATCACGTGCTAATTTCATCTGTCGATCGCCAGATTTGCTTAAGTTGCTCTGTAGGCTATCGACAACTGGTTCTACGGGTTCGACCACAATCTGCCTCTAACTGACAACTGCCCAGAGTCCTCGGTTATGCCAGACTTAACAGACAGTTATAGGTAGGATTGTGGCTGCTTGTCGCATCCCTTATACAGCTTTATATCCTATAATGTCAAGCTTTTTAACCTCACTTTAAACCTCGCGACCCGGCAGGGGCTATTTTCCCGCCATGAGTGGGGAACTGAGACCTAAAGGCTGGTAGATTTACCCGATCCAAACCAAAGTTCAGGCTTGACCAATTTTGGTTTTTTGATGCCCGCTGCCGTCGGGACTTGCCAGGGCGATCGCCCTTTTTGAGACGGGCCGTCGGCGGATTTAATTTCCCGTTATTTTAACACAATTTTTTTGCGGTCTGGCAGCCGCAGCCGACTGAATCTCTGTTAGCTGAAATTATAGTTTTGTGGCCTCGCTGTCTTGCGTTTGACAACCAGTTATTTTTTTGGCACAGCCTCGGGATCTCAAAGCACATTTTCTCTGTAATTTATGCCACTGCCAAAGTATCCATTGATTCTCCGGGCATCCTGGACGCATCAACAGAATTTGAGGAACGCAAATAGTTGCTTTTAGGCGATCGCTCGAAGTTAAAAAACCGAGTTTATGAGAGTAAGGACTGCATCCAAGACGGTTTTAATTTGCTAAGAACACAAGTAAATGTCGGCAGTTATGGGAGGGCGATCGAACAACCTATAGATTGGGCAATGCACTCGCTCTTTCTATGGTATGTTAAATTGATGCGTACCATCTATATTTTTTTACACCATCTCTGATTGGGATGAAAACACAACTGCGGCTGTTAGTAGTGGTATTATTGCTATTAGGATTTTTCTTTCGCTTCGTCAACATCGACACCAAGTTTTATTGGTACGATGAAGCATTTACTTCCCTGCGGATTTCTGGATACACGCAAACAGAAGTTCTTCATGAAATAAGCAGCGGTCAGTTAGTATCAGCCAAAGATTTGATGAAATATCAGCGCCTGAATGGGACAAAAAATTTTGGCGATACTGTTAAAAGTTTGGCCATAGAAGAACCTCAACTGCCACCACTGTATTTTCTGGCAGTCAAGTGTTGGGCAAAACTATTCGGTGATTCTCCTGCGGCGATAAGAAGTTTCTCAGTTTGGATGAGTTTGTTAGCGTTTCCTGCCCTGTACTGGCTGTGCCGAGAATTGTTTGCATCGCCGGAAGTTGCGTGGATAGCCGTGGGATTGCTAGCAGTTTCTCCCTTGCACGTGCTTTATGCTCAAGAAGCACGTCCCTACAGTTTGTGGCCGGCGCTGATTTTGCTTTCTTGTGCGTCTCTGCTACGAGCAATGCGGCTGCCAACAAAGCTGAGTTGGAGCATTTACGCAGTAGCAAATATTCTGGGATTTTATACTCATTTATTTAGCTTATTAGTTGCGTTCGGACACGGAATTTATCTAGTTGGAGCTCAAGGTTTTACGTTGAATAAAAAGCTAGTGAGTTACTCGATCGCAAGTGCCGTGTCGTTGCTAGCATTTCTGCCTTGGATGGTAATTTTACTGATAAATAAAAGCGCAGCATCCGGGGCGACAAGTTGGGCAAATCTAGAAAGTCAGAGGCTATCTTTAGTTAAGAATTGGGCAGGAAATATCGGTCGCGTTTTTTTTGATTTGGGGCTAAGTTCTAGTGCTAGATCGATATATCTTATTGCTTTAATGGCAGCTACTTTAATTTTAGTGGCAATCGTAGGGTATGCAGTTTATTTTCTGTGTTCGGAGACGAGCAAACAGGTTTGGCTGTTTGTGGTGACGATGATGGCGGTGACAGCACTGGCACTCGTGCTGCCGGATGTTATATTAGGAGGAATCCGCTCGACTAAAGCTCGCTACCTATTTCCGACTTATTTGGGGATGCAAATCGCTGTTGCTTACCTGTTAGCGACTAAAATTACCGCGCTGGGCGTGCCAAGCTGGAAACGGCAAATGTGGAAAGTTTTGACAGTTGTACTGTTAACGGGCGGCTTGCTGTCGAATGCCGTTAGTTCTCAAGCCGAGACTTGGTGGACTAAGGAATGGGGCCGGGAAAATCCCGAAATTGCTCGCAGGATCGATCGTTCTCCAAAGCCGCTGCTTGTCAGTGATATCTCGGAAGTCAGCCTGGGAAATATACTGTCAATGAGTCATTTGTTAGAACCGAAAATGCGGCTGCAATTGGTGTTGCTTGACCCGGAAGCGCGGCGTCGAGCTCAGTTGTTTGACAGACCAACTATACCCAATATTCCTAGTGGTTTTAGCGATGTTTTTGTCTACGGGCGATCGCAGAAGTTTAGTGCTAAGCTGGCGAAAATGCAAAACTTGAAAATCGAGCTGCTTTCAGAACAAAAAACCGAAAAGCTGTGGGTAGGCAAGTTAGTAAAATAGTGAGGGTTTATGGAAGACTTTGGTATTATTATTGCCTGCTGCGACCAAGATTATCTGTTTGCTAAGGGTTGCTGTGCTAGCATCCGATATTTCCTGGGAGATGTGCCGATTTGTCTGTTGATAGACGGTACGTTTTCTGTGAGTGCTTTGGAAAAGTCCTATGGGGTGCGAGTGATCGATCGCACAACCGTGTCTGAAGAGGTTCTCAGGAAAAGAAGTTTTGGTTGGGGAAAAACTAAAATGATTGCTTTCTGGGAAAGTCCTTGGTCAAATTTTATGGTTTTGGATGCCGATACGATCGTCTGGGGCGATGTTCTCAAATTGGCTAATTTTCAAGAATTTGATTTTATTGTAGACCAACCTTGTCAGGAAAATTCCGATGCAGATGTTTCAAAATTTTTCTTTGACATTCCGGGCGTTGAAAAGCATTTCCCCAGTTTTAGCTGGTCGAAATATCGAGCAAATTATTTCTGCACTGGTACTTTTTTTGCAAAACGCGGCGTTTTTAGCTTGGAAGAATACGTAGAAATTTTAGATTTTACGGCGGCAAATCCGGGGATATTTAAGTACGGAGAAATGGGGTTTTTGAACTTTATGATTTTCCGGGCGGCGCAAGAAAATCGGCTGCGGGTGCAGAGTGTGGATATGCAGTTGTTGGTGCCGGATTTTGACCAGGATTTTGTGAGAAAGCGGTTTCCGGTGGAGTCAAGCGGGCCTGCGGCCGATCGCACTCAGGCGACTGTGATTCACTGGTGCGGCCCGAAGCCCAGTTTATCTACTGGGAAAGTTTACTCGGAACCGATGAATTTTTGCCGCCGCAAGTGTCAGGAGGATGTTTGGAACCGCACCGGTTTGGCGGCCGAAATGTCGCTGCAATTTGAGGATTGGCAGCGATCGATCTACGTGTATAAGAATAAGTTTAAGAAGAAGTTTCGGCAGTTGATATCTCCCCCGGTTAGAAACTCGGGGAATTCTTAGAAGTTGCTGCTACGGGGTCTATAAGAACCCCGTAGCAGCGTCAACGGTATGATTTACTGGCTCAAATCATTAGGTTTGAGTCAGTAAATCGTCGATTTTCCAGCGCTGAAACAACCATTTTTCATTTAAAATCATTCTACTGGATTGCCGCTCTAGCGGACTCGGCGTTTGAAAATGCTACTCCACAAGCTTGCCTCCGCCTACGCGGACTAAAACATAAAGGGAATATTTAACCTGGATTTACTATGAGATTCGAGATTTAGCGAACACTAAGGACTGAAAAATGCCAACCCAATCGACAACTGGTTCGGAGGAGCAAAATCACACAAAGCTCGTGTTTGCAGGCAGAGTTTTGGTTGTCAATGACACTATTTATTATATCCGTAATATCAGCAGCGTTCGGGTTAGCAAAAAATCCAAAAGTTTCACAAAAAAACTACCTAATTGGTACTGGACATTTTTAGGGATTGGTCTTGCAACTATCCCCATCAATATCAATGTATTTCCATTGCCAATGGCAATATTTATTTTCTTAATGTCTGACTATATAATAAATCGAGTTCAAGTCATAGAAGAGTATGGGATTACGATTGAAATGAATTCTGGTTCCAGTTCTGTATTCTTGATCGGTGAAAAAAAATTTATAGATGAGGCTATTATCAAGTTGTATGAAATTCTCAATGAGCAGGAATCTAAACCTATGATTTTTGACTTCAGTCGGAATGTGATTAACGATAACTCGATCGAGGTGGAACAAGCTATAGGCACAGCTTTAAATTCCGGTAATGTGCTCGGAAATATCAACACCCAATCCAACTAATTAACAGGAGAAGATTGAAGATGCAGAACCGTTCAAACAATCATTCAACCGACAAGTCAATCCGTGTCGGTCAAGCTGATAGCAGTGCGATCGTCTCCGGCAGAGTTAATGGTAACATCACAATTAGCTCTACCTCTACCCATCAGAGTGGTAACTTTGGTGTGGGTGCAAACAATGGAACAATCCGCACCGACAAACTGGCTGGAATTATTAATGAAGCGCCATCGCACAGCCCTGGCAAACAAAATGAGGTTTCGCGAGTACCCAAAATCAAAGTCCTGCTTGATGCCGTAGACCATGCCCAACGCTTTATGTTTGGGTGGCAGTTTTTCGCGGTCATCTTCGGTTTGTTGATGGCAATAATTGCAGGAGTCGGAACGCAAATTGACTTCGATGGTCTGCTGGCGAAGCAGAAAGAACAAACTACTCAGCAAAAACTCGAACCAACTGCTCCGGAGCTTAAATAAGCTAAGGGAAGTTAATCTCAGCGCCGCCAGCGAGAGCGCGTTGAGATTAACTTCCCTTAGTTTCCTGCCAATCTTCCAACGCACCGATGACAAAACTGGCAGCCGGATGGTTAAGCAACTGTTCAAATGCCGAAATGCCTCCAGCTTTCAGGGCGCTAAGGATTCGACCAGCTAGCGTTGGATTGCTGTCAATTTGCGAAATGGCTTCAGTGGCAATTTGCATCTTGCCCATCGTAGTATTAGTTGGGTAAGACTTCTCCAGTTGTTCGAGTAATTGCTGGATTTCAGCAGCAGCTTCAGCGAGGTTCCGTTGCTGGGCTTCGTTGATGACCCCAGCGATTTTCGCACCGGACTGAATTGTGCCACCACTCATGTGACCGATGCCGAAGTTTCCGCTCTGGTTGTATCCATACGCTTGACCACCGGAAACATTAATACCAACATTCTCAGGAGCGGGCTGATTTTGATTTGACATAATAAATGAGCAACTCATTATTGCAATTGAATCGAGAACTTATTAAATTTATTCGTACTTTGACAAACTTTCTTGTCTCGTTGTAACTTGATTAGGTGATTTAGATTGACCCAGATTTACGTAAATAGGAAGAACTTGATTATTTATCACACTTTTTTGATACAAAGATTCATCTTCTTTTGTTAAATAAAAATCAATTTTTTCCCTCAACTGAGGTTTTCCTTGAGCTTTTGTCCACGCATAGATTCTTAAGGTGTACGACCCTTCTCTGATTTCTATTTTTTCTCCTCGAAGAGGACTCCAATCAAATCTAACAAATTTAGTTAGAGATGATTGAGATTGAAGAGCCAGTGGGTGTGCCATCGTGTCACTTTCCCATCGACTACCCCCATCTAAGAATTTTACAAAACTACTCCAGGCAATGTCAAAACATTTAGTAGGATTTTCTTTACGTTCTATTAAAAATTTTATTTCTTCGATTGAGCTTCCTTTAGGACTCCAGTTGGAGAAGGTGATTGGCAATATAAAAGATAATCCGCCCCATTCTCTTCCAACGTCTGTATCTAAATAAGTATTTGCAATTATAAAAATTCTGCCCACCAACATTCTGCCTTGAGAGGGCTTCAAATAAGCAAAATATGCAGTCAAAATTGATATTACTAAACTGAGAAAGGCGATAGTAATTGAAACAATATCAGCATTTTTCATATTCTTAGCACCGAAAGATAGAAGAGGCAAGAAGAAAGAATTTTTGAAATAATAATGAAACCCAAACCCACCTCAATACAATCTTGAGGTTAACTTTTCTTCGTTTCCTGCCAATCTTCCAACGCACCGATGACAAAACTGGCAGCCGGATGGTTAAGCAACTGTTCAAATGCCGAAATGCCTCCAGCTTTCAGGGCGCTAAGGATTCGACCAGCTAGCGTTGGATTGCTGTCAATTTGCGAAATGGCTTCAGTGGCAATTTGCATCTTGCCCATCGTAGTATTAGTTGGGTAAGACTTCTCCAGTTGTTCGAGTAATTGCTGGATTTCAGCAGCAGCTTCAGCGAGGTTCCGTTGCTGGGCTTCGTTGATGACCCCAGCTACTTTTGCACCAGACTGAATCGTGCCACCGCTCATATGACCGATGCCGAAGTTTCCGCTCTGCTGGTAGCTATCCCCAATCTGTTCGTCGTGATTTCCGCTTCTTCGATCGAAGATGTTTGATTCAGTCATGGTTGCTGCTATATTATGACCATAATTATTACCTTTAATTGTAGTATAACTATTATAAATATGAGCAGGGAAATTTTCAGTTGGCTCATCAGGTTTTTCGATAGCGTTTTCTAACTCACACAAGCCCTTATGTGTAATTGAGATCACAGCATCTCCTCCATACATAGATTCGAGAGTAGATATGTTTTTAATCAAACCTTGCTTAACTAAAAACTTTAAAATCAGGTATAAGTTCTCACCTTGTATTTCAGTTTTGTTTTTGATTTCATAAGTGCTGATAGGTTGATGTTCATCTTGTTCAGCCAAATCGTAAATAGTATTCAAAACCATAAAGCGTTTCTTTTTAGTTTCTAACACATCATTTTCAGAAGGCATTGATGTCATCTTGATACATCGTAATTTAATAACTAAACTCTAGCGCCCATCGGAACAGCCTGTTTAGAGTTTACCGAACCCAGCAAATACGGGTTACTGCACTACCATATTATTCACCCCAAATAATAAAGTATGGGCCTCAATCCGTTACCGAACTTCCTTCTTTCACGCTTCAACCATCCAGAGGTAAAGTTGGCCCGGCTGGGGGTAAAACTTGGCGGTGAACACTTACTTTATGACTTTCCCGCTGAGTTTGCATTTCGACGGCGATCGCCTCAAATTCGACTTCCATGCAGCCGTAGGGAATCTCTAACTCGATACTTGCTCGCACGCTTCCCAACCCGTTAGGTTTAAATTCGGTAATCCAGCGCGGCCCGTCGAGAATCAGATAGGTTTGTCGATCGTAAACCCAAACTTTTACATAAATCCGGGGCATTAATTCCGGGAGTTGCACTTGCACTTTTACTGGTCCGCCGGCGAGGATTTCGGCGCGCGGCAATTCCAAAATGGGCATCGGTACTAACTCGTCTTCTGACAAAACGTAGGGAGTTGGGGGAGTTACTTCGGCTGCGACAGTTGCGGTTTTTTGAGCAACTTGTTTCGGCTGCGGGGGCTCGTCAAAAACGACAAATTCTCTGGCTTCTGGGCTAGTCGATTTGGGATCGGAAATTGTTTCGCTCGTTTCGGGTTGCTGCTGGGTTGGGCTGCTTTCTTCCACAACGTCAATTTCGTCGCTGCTATTGGCGGCGGCTGTTGGAGTTGGTGACAGGGTGGTTGCTTTGAGCCAGTCGGGGGATTCGCCGTTGCTGGCTAGGGAACTCAGTCGCGACCAAAATCGACTTTCGACTTTTAAGGTTTGAAATGCGTGTTTTGTGGGTGTTGGCTGGGTTTCTGGGGCTGTTGTTTCTAATTCGGGACTGTTTTCGGGTTTTTGCTCTATCGCTCCGATTTCGGCTGTTTGATTGGGATTGGGGATGTCTGAGGCTTTGGTTTGTGGGTCGATCGACTCTGGGGCAGTTCGAGGCGAATTGGAGATTTCCGAGAGCAATTGCACTCGGCTGCTGTCGGGCAGTTTGTTACCGAATGCGGGCAATTCTAGACCGCCGGCACTTGGGGTGTGACGTGAAGCCAGTAGAGGGGGTAGGGCTTCCTTGGTTGGGGATTCGGCGGGGGAGGGAGGGTCTAAAGATTTTTGTACTAGCTTGAGGAAGGATTGATTTTTGGGGCTCCCAGGCTGTTTTGAGGCTGTTGGGGAGGGTTCGGCTTGATGCTTTTCTTCGATGAAATTGTCTTTAATTTCCTCTAGAAGGTGCTCTAAACGGGCTGTAATTGTGAATAGTTTGGTGGCTAGGGTGACGCTGCCGCTGCTGAGAATTGCTTCTCCTAAAATTAGGCGGCTTTTGCATTCGGTTGGGATGTAGGTGACGCAGGCAAAGATGCAGGGGGGAACTTGTTCTGGCATCGGCTGCTGGATTTCTGCGAGAATTTTTGAGGTTTGGGGGTCGCGCAGGTAAATTTGCAGTTGTGCGGAACCGATGAGTTGTTTGAGTTCTCTCGCTTCGGATTCGGGGAGGAGAGTTGCTGTTTTTCTGGTTTTTTGGGGGGGTTGGGGAATGTCTATTTTGCCGGAAATGATTAATGGGCGACCGAGTTGGGTGACGAAGGTTTCTTGATCGAGGACGAGTTCGAGTTTGACGTGCGGTTTAGGTTGGGGGGTTTGGGGAATTGGGAATTGGTAGATTTTGGTCTGCTGCGGTGCTGAAGCGGCTGCTGGGATTTGGGTTGGTGCGGGGCTATCGACCGGTGCTGCGATTTGTGGGGCTGCGCGATCATCGACCGGTGCTGCGATTTGTGGGGCTGCGGTGGAAGCAGCAGGTTCGATTTGGTCGATCGGCGGTAGGGGTTCGGAGGTTTCCGATTCTGCGGGCAATACTTCCAACTGAACGCCGTACTGCCAAGGTTTTAGTGGTGTTGATTTGGGATCTGGCAAGCAGGAGAGTTCCCACAGTCCGGGTTTGAGCCTGGTGTAGGGAATGATCACGACTAATCCTTCGGGGTTGGTGCGGGCCGATCGGCTTTGGACTTTTCGCTGCGCCCCTTGGTCGAAGGAGGTATGGGTAACGCGAATTTCGATGTCGGTGTTGGGGTGCTGAATGCGAGCAACCACACGGTATTTACCTTCTAGAATTTCCACGTCGGAGGTTTCTAGGGGCAACCAGGCGCGATCGCCCTCTTTCTGTAGCAAAAATTCTAATTTTTTCATTGTTGTTTCCCCTTGAAGGCTCCCGCTTGATTCGTCACAGGTTGGTGGTGGTTTGTTGAGCGACAGCTACAGATATTAAATTACTTATGTTTTATAGCCTATCACCAGTTTCGGTCAAGAGGCCCACTTACCAAGGACTGCCGATAATGCTGAAAGCTGCCCAATAATACGGATGGGATAAATCTTTGCTGTCGAGTTTGGGGATGGACGGGGGCAAGGGAATGTCGCCTCGCGCACTTCGCAGTTGACCGCCTTCGATCGTCACTTTGCCTTCTATTGCAGCGATCTGTGCTTGCCGCATTGCTTCAGCTTTAATGATTGGAGGGTCGTTTGGCCTGCGGATTCTTAACTGCTGGTAAAACTCTGTCATCAGGGCGAGAGTCCCCGCATCGCTGACGTACCACAAGCTGGCGAGGGCTGATTTTGCTCCTGATTGCAGTGCTAAACCTGCAAATCCGAGTTCTGCTTCTTTGTCTCCCAAGGCGGTTCTACAGGCGCTTAATACTAATAGTTCGAGGGGCGGATTGTTCCATTTTAAATCTCTCATTTGATCGAGGCCCAGTTGGGTGTCCCAAAATTGAATGTAGGAGTTATTTGGGGTTCCGGGGCGGAATTCGGCGTGGGTTGCCAGGTGGATAATTCCGTATTTTTGTTGCAGTCGCTGGGATTGCAAGTTTACTATGGTGAAGTCTTGGTTGAGAAAGGATTGACCGGGCCACTGTCGGGCGATCGCGCCTAGCTCTAATGGAACTGCTGGCAGCGGTTCTTTGTTCGCCGTTTCTGCGAAATCTGATGCTCCCATTGCTAGAACTTGCACGTTTCTGAGGTCGGTGTAATTGCTGTCTGTGAGTTTGAAGGCGGGGATGCGGGCGAGGCTGTATTTTTGGATCAGAAATTGCTTTCCGTCGTGCATTGCTGCTAGGGGTACGGTTCGCAAACCTTCGCCGACGCAGAACAGCAAGGTTTCAATTTTTGCTGTTTGCAAATCTGTTTCTAGGGGTGCAATTATCCATTTGTAGAGTTGTTGGGCTGGTTCTAGATAGGTGGTGGTGTTGATTTTTACGGGGTTGGTGATTTCGCTGCCGAATTCTTTGACTACTGAGAGCAGTTTCTCTTGTTTGGCTTCGGGGACGCTGCGGAGAATGGGGAGGCGATCGGGCAATATTAAGATTAATTCTAGTTGGTCGGTGCGTGGGATAGCATAAATTAAAGCGGGTTTTTTCTTGGTTTGAACTGCTAGACGGGAGAGAGTTTTTGATATTGCTTCGGCGGTTTTAGCACGGGTCTCAAAGTCTTGTTCAAAGTATTTTTGATAGTCTTCTTCCCAATTTTCTTCGATTCGGTTTACGGCTTCGGTGAGGTTGCCCCGATCGAGCAAGTTTCTCATTTCTTGCCCGTTAAGCCCGCCCTGGTTTGTGTTTTGGGCAATTGTAGCGAGGTTCGCCGTGCTCCAGCAGAAAAATATTGCTATCAAACAGTAAAAAATAGCTTTTTTAATTTTTTTCTGACTCGTGTGTTTTTGGCGTTGCTGCTGGGATTGATAGTGCATGATTTTGGGGCGGTTAAGGGCGCCGTTGGCGGCAGCAGTTGGCAAAAGTTGGGAGGTGGGTGGGAATTTTGACTGTGCTGGCGATCGCGGCACGATTATAGCATTCAATACCAACCGCAAATCTCTGCCGTAGGGTGTGTACACCAGTACCAACAGAGTCCCCGCACCAAGAAATTCACCATTTATGTAAATTTTTGTAAATTATGCAGAAGTTTTGCATAAACAGGACTTACGCAAAAACCCGGTTTCTTCAAGTAAGTCCTGTTTTTTACATAGCAGCCAGGTACATTTAATCGGTATTACCTCTACGGGCGTGTTTGACTTTTGGTCGCACATCGGCAGTTCTCAGGTTGAATCGGGTTTGGTCTTGGTATTAAGTGAGGAATACCCTGCATCGATCGCGGATATATTGAGTTACCTCAGTAAATATATTCTCTCCATTTACTTATTTTAAAATAGTTAGGTTTCTTCGCGCCAACTTAGTTAAACTTCTACTCATCAATGGTTGGGCATCGGATATCTTTCGGGTTACTTCGTACAAGTCGCCGAAGCTGATTTTGACGTGAGATTTTGCTTGCCAATCTCCTAATCTTTTAGGATCATTGCCGCTGGCTAAGAGTTGAGAAAGATAAATTAATGCGGGTTGTTCGATTTTTTTTGCGTGCCAGGGGGAGAAGCGCGCGATCGTTCTGGGGTTAAAAGCTCTAAAATTGATGGCACTTTTGCCCAGCCAATAAGTGTGACAGATATCACACACACTCCTAAGTTATAAATAAAAACACTTAATTATTTAGAAAATTTTACGCTATGCGGTCGATCGCTTTTTTATTCTTTTCTCCTAAATAACTAAAGCCTTCTTGCTTCCACTATACATTGTGTGCGATCGAATTTGCCACGGTGCGATCGCGATCCGATTGGGGGATGTGTCTTAGTATTTCTTCACATATCCTGATTTCGGTCTATGATATATGCCTTATGGCGTATTTGTGTTTAAAGCCCGTTACCGCGTACCGCTGATGAGTCAATCAACCAATTCACCGCTATCCCAACCATTTTCTCGAAGAACCGCCCTGAAATTCCTCGGAGTCGGTGCCGCCGGCGGGCTGCTGGGCTACTCTCGATTTTCCAAGCCAGAGCCCACCGTTTTTGTGCAAGATTCTCTTGACTTGCCGCGAATGCTGAATAACCGCAAAACCGTTGCAGTTGTAGGGGCAGGCTTGGCAGGGCTCGCCTGTGCTTACGAGCTCAGTCAGCGGGGTTTCGCCGTAACATTGCTCGACAAATCGCCCCAACTAGGCGGCAAAATTGCTAGTTGGCCGATACAAGTCGGGAACGAAACTTTTATGATGGAACACGGTTTCCACGGTTTTTTTCCGCAATACTACAACCTCAAAAGTGTGGTAGAAGAACTAGAAATTACCGATAATTTTGTATCTTTAGAATCCTACGCCGTTGTGTTTCGAGACGGAAAATACAAGCCCGAAGTTTTCCGTCCCAACCATTCAGCTTTTCCCTGGAATATAGTTGACTTGGGGATATCTTCTCCCAATCGGCTCAAGTGGGGAATCAATCTAACAAAACCCGCTCACTGGCAAGTGTTTCGAGAAATCGGCGGTTTTCAAACTCAAAAAAGTTTCGATCGCCTCGACAATATATCAGTTGCCGACTGGGTAAAAGGTGAATTTCCGCGCGGGCTTTATGACTTGTACTTTCTGCCTTTTGCCAAGTCCAGCCTCAACGCTCCCGACGAATTGAGCGCGGGAGAATTAATGCAATTTTTCCACTTTTACTTTTTTGGAAATCCAGAGGGTTTGGCTTTCAACGGTACGCGGCAAGATATGGGCACGAGTTTGGTGCAGCCTATTGCCAGAGCAATTGAAAGCAAAGGTGGCAAAATATTGACAGATGTCGCAGTTAGTGAAATTCGCTGGGAAAACGGCAAGATTGATTCTCTGAGTTACCAGTCTGGAGACGTGCAAAGTAAAATACCTTTTTGGGTGAAGCGAAACGCGCTATTAACTGACAGCAACTCTACCGAATATTTCGGCGCTGGGGACAGCGTATTTGCCGCCGCACCGTCGGGAAAAGAGGCAATTTCTCTGAGCTGCACTCACCAAGGCTGCACAGTTCAGAAACAAAACGACGGTCAATTTCACTGTCCTTGTCACGGGGCAGTTTTTGATGCCGAAGGGCGAGTTGTGAGCGGCCCTGCTCAGCGGGATTTGCCTCGATTTAAGGTAGTAGATGAAAAAGCAGATGAGGTACAGTTAGCAGCAGCGGTTAACCAATCGCAGCCGCAAAATTTGGCTGAAACATTAAAGGCTGATTACTATGTTTTGGCGGCAGATGTTCCGGGGATGCAGCATTTGTTTAGTTTAGCCAGCGGTGAGGTGAATCCGCAAGTCCAGAGTCGGATAGAGAGCTTGAAAATAGCCGATCCGTTTGCGGTGGGCCGTTTTTGGTTCGATCGCGAATTTCCCTGGGAACACAGCAATTTCAGTTCGCTTTCCGGCTACAAACTGACTGACAGCATTACGCTTTACCACCGAATTCAGGATCAGTTCATCGAGTGGAATCAGAAAACTGGCGGTAGTGTAGTAGAACTGCACGCTTATTGTTACAAGGAGAAAGAATTTCAGAACCAGGAAGTTTTACTGGCTACTTTTGAGCAAGAATTGTACGAAATTGTACCGGCATTAAAAGAGGCAAATATGCTGCACCGGGAATTGGTAAATCAAAAGAATTTTTCTGGATATCCGCCCGGTAGTTATGCCGAACGACCAGAAACTTGCTGCGCTGTTCCCAATCTGTTGTTTGCGGGAGATTGGGTGAAAATGCCGTTTCCGTGCGGTTTAATGGAAAGGGCGGTTAGCAGCGGTTTGTTGGCAGCTAATGCTATTTTATATCAGGAGGGTTTGCAGAGGCGATCGCTCTTGACGGTGAATCCCGAAGGCGTGTTAAAAATCTAAAGTTTCCAGCGGGGCGGGCTTTATAAATCGTCAATTATCGGCTGGTATCCTCGGTGAAACCCGCCCCCTGTCATACCATTTTAGATTTTAGATTTTAGATTTGAAGAAATGGAAATCACTGATTCAATAAGGGTTTAGAGGTTTCCTAAAGTTGCGTTCTTTTTTTAAGATGAGTTACGGTTTGCGGGGGTGGTTTCGCTGAGGGGAAAAGGCAGAGCTTGCAAACTAAAAAAATATCTGCGTTGAGGGGGGTGGATATGCGGTTAAAATATTATTGAATGAGTATAAAGCAATAATAGATGCTAAATAATAAGCGCAAAATTCGCAATAAATCTGTAACCTTTGATGCTTTTGCAACAGAATACGATTTCGCTGCCACCTTGCAAAACCAGAACGATTTTTTTATTAACAACCTATCGGTCAGCAAAGGTGCAGCATTAGATATTGGCTGCGGTTCGGGAATTCTTGCTTTTGAATTAGCCCAGTATTACGATAATGTTGTCGCCGTCGATTTGTCAGAAAAAATGCTGGCAATCGCCAGTAAAAAACGCTCAGCTCCCAATATCGAATACATCCAAATGGATGCCAGTCAATTAGCGCTGGAGCGCAAATTTGATTTAATAGTTAGTGCTGCTACTTTTCACCACCTGCCCAACCTCCCCGCCGCCCTCAATGCAATAAAAAAAATGTTAAATCCGCACGGAAAAATAGTTTTTTTAGATAATATTTCAGAAGTGGAAACACCTGCTACATTAGGCTACATATTAGGTGCGGCGAGAGATTTTAGGCCCGACTGTTCCATCTACGGATTTCGCAGTGCTTTAAGATTATTAAAATTTAGACTGTCGCCTGGGTGGTTGAAGCATTTAGCTAGCGATAGGTATTTGTCAGAACGGAAATTTAGAAAAATTTACAGTCGTTGCTTTCCGGGCTGTTATTTTGTAAAATTGGGTTGTTTTATGGGCGTAATTTGGGAACATTTGTAATGCAAAACAACGCGATAAAATCGGTATCTCCAAGGGGAGAAAAAACTCATATCCGCCAGTTGGGCATTAATCTCGATCGCTGGTATGCAATCGCCCGCAGCACCAAGGTGCAAACTCAGCCCGTCGCTGCGAAAATCTGGAATCGGGCGATCGTACTTTTCCGCGACAGTTCAGGCAAAATCAACGCTTTAGAAGATAGATGTCCGCACCGACAAGTTAAACTCAGCCACGGCCAAGTTAAAGGCGATTTAATCGAATGTGCTTACCACGGATGGCGGTTAAATGCAAGGGGAGAATGCGCCGAAGTCGATTATTTAGCAGAAAATCAAAAGCTACCTAACTGCAAAATTCGTTCCTATCCAGTCAAAGAACAAAACGGTTTTATCTGGCTGTTTCCCGGCGACGAAACCCAAACAGAAAAAATAGATTTATTGGATTTGCCAGAGTGGGAACATCTCAATTATATTGCCACAGTTTCAGTCATCGACTGTCAGGCACACTATTCATTTTTAATTGAAAACTTGATGGATATGTACCACGGACACTTGCACGATGATTGGCAAGCTTGGGCAAATCCGGTGTTAGATACTTTAGAAGAAAACGAGCATCAAGTAACTGCTCGCTATCAGGCACAAAGTTATTACAAAATAGATAAAATATGGTCAATTTCTCAGTTGTTTTTTAAGTCTCTGCGCCGACTGCACCCGGAACCGCTAGAGGTGAGTTATGTTTACCCGCATTGGGTTTCAACTTTGGGGAGCGACTTTAAGATTTACTGCTTGGTTTGTCCCGTTAGCGAGACCGCAACTCGGGCTTATTTAATTCATTTTACCTCATTAAATGCGTTTTGGCGGCTGCACAAATTGCCTGTGTGGTTTCGCAGGTTTATCAAAGATAGTTGTTTCGGCGCCGCTCAAAAGTTATTAGATGGTTTGGTGCGGCAGGATGTGTTAATGATTGAGGAAGAACAGCAGGCTTTTTTGCAGAATTCAGAAAGAAAAAATTATGAATTAAATCGGGCTTTAGCAAGCGTGCAAAAGTTGATGAGAAGTCAGGCAGAAAATGGGTAATTCAGTCGCAGAGTCAAACCTGCACAGGTTAATATGTATATTTCACAAAAATCAGGGAAGTATAACCAAGGGAAATTCGGCTAGTCCTGAACGCAGAAATTGTATTTGGATTCGCTATGATTTAGACTAAAAGTTACTTTAAAAGAAGATGAATTGGCGGGGAATGAAACCCAGCGCCATTCATCTGCGTTAATCCGCGTGCATCAGCGGTAAAAAAATCTAAATCCCGCAGCAAAAACCTTACTTTTTAGGCCGCTGCTGCTGGTAAACGCTGACAACCTTATCCGCATAAGTAGCAGTTGCGCCACTTTTGCAAGCTGCGGAGTCCCCAGTCATCCACCAGCAAGCGGCGCGGCGTACAGCGGTTAATTCATTGTTGCTGCTAGCTTTGTATTCGTCGCGCAGCAAATCGCCCACGATACAGGTAACAATTGATTTGGCTTTTGTCGCGTCAGCTTCAAATTGTTGGGGTGTTAAATCTTGTTTGGTACAGAATTTTGCCCAGCGGGAAATATTGCCAGGTAAAACTTGCCACTGACTGTACATTCCGTCATTTGCAGTTTGTGGGGGTGCGGCTTGTCGCATTGCTTCTACAAGGGCGGAAACTTGCGCGTCGGTGACTGATTGCGCTGCTGCTGGAAGTGATTGCAATCCGAGGCTAATTATCAGGCTGCCGAATAGTAGATTGGTTTTTGCGATCGATTTAAAATTCATTCACAATGCCCTGTTGTAATCAAAGTTTCCTGCCACAAAGTTTAGCTTAAAACGGATCGAATACCTCTGTCTTAAGTATGATTTGCCCACTTAATGCAGTGTCGATCGCCCTTACGATAGAAATTGTTAATCAAGTACGATAAAATCATGGAAGTACAACCCAGGGAAATTCGACGTTACACTACAGCAGAGGGTACGGCACCATTCGCCGAGTGGCTTGATGCCCTCCGCGATCCGAATGTTAGAGTTAGAATCAAATCTAGGCTTGACCGAAGTTGAGCAAGGTAATCTCGGAGATTTCAAGTCAGTGGGACAATGAGTTTTTGAACTCAGAATTTATTACGGCCCGGGCTACCGTGTCTACTTCGGACAAGTCGGCTTGACTATTGCGGTAATCCTCATAGCTGGGGATAAAAGCACCTAAGAATAGAACATTCGACAAGCTATAGAATACTGGACAGATTATGAAAAATGTGAAAGCACCGACAAGTGATAGCTACCGCGAGTACCTAACTGAATCTCTCCACGAGCTGGAAGAAGCTGCTGGTTTTATCGGCGCTATTTTGGCAGAAAAAGACCCTGAACCCGCACTTTTGAGAAATGCCATCCGAAAGGTGATTGAGGCTCGAATCAGGATGAATGCTCTTTCGGAGTCAGCAAAACAGCATCACGAAAAACTCGACAAGATGCTGGCTGAAAGTGCAGGTTCGGAAATCTATAGTTTGGTAGAATTGCTCGAAGCATTAGGATTTAAACTAGAAATTACAGTCGCAGATACTGAGTTGTCGGCTGACTCGGAATCTACGGATTTGGGTGAATCAGGATTATCGCCCGAACCAGTAGTAATTAATCCCAGTTAATAAGTAAATCGCGCCCTCACCCTTCCCTCACAAAATCTAACAATCGGTGAGCCATTTCTAGCTTGCTGCAAGGTGCTATTTCTACTTGCTTGCCGGCGGCATTAATTAATATGGCTTGATTGGTATTGCTGCCGAAACCTGCACCTATTCGATCGATCGGGTTTGCGGCAATTACATCTAGTTTCTTTGCCCGCAATTTCTCCAAAGCTGGCTTGACAATATCCCCAGTTTGTGCTGCAAACCCGATTAATTTTTGGTGCGGCTGTTTCAAAATTCCCAACTCTGCCACAATATCCGCTACCGGTGCCAACGGTAAACAATTCGGGAGCGATCGCTTCGGCAATTTCTGACTACTGTACTCGGCAGGTTTCACATCCGCTACCGCTGCAGCCATCACGGTCAAATCCGCATCGTGAAAGCATTGCAGCATCGCCTGCCGCATTTCTTGTGCACTGGTAACTGCGATCGCCCGCAAACCTGAGAGCGGCAACTCGCCAGTTATACTGTGTACCAGCGTCACAGTCGCGCCCCGGTGCTGTGCAGCTTGCGCCAAAGCTATACCCATTTTGCCACTGGAAGGATTGCCGATAAACCGCACCGGATCGAGGTGTTCCCGCGTTCCTCCCGCACTGATCAACACCCGAATGCCCGCTAAATCTCGATCGCCCTTCGCATACAACAGCGATTCAATATGAGGCAAAATCTCATAAGGTTCTGCCATGCGGCCGACACCCGCGCGATCGCACGCAAGCATTCCCGCCCCCGGATTCGCAGCATGATAGCGCCGATAACTCAACACTTCACGCCAATTCCGCTGCACCGCCGGCTGTTCCCACATATCCGTATTCATCGCCGGTGCCAGCAAAATAGGGCAAGTAGAAGCTAAGACAGTATTAGTCAGCAAATTATCAGCAAAACCCCCCGCCAACTTAGCCAAAGTATTAGCTGTCAAAGGAGCAATCACAAAAACTTCCGCCCATTCTCCCAGTTGAATATGCAGGGGGCGGCCGTGACTTGGTTGCCAAAAATCTTTGTCAGTAAAAGCAGGATGACGGCACAGAGTAGCAAAAGTCAAAGGCGTTACAAACTCCCCTGCCGCATCAGTAAGAATAACTTTAACTTCCGCTCCAGCTTTCGCTAAAGTTGAAACTACTTCGCAAACTTTGTAAGCCGCAATCCCGCCACTAACGCCGATTAAAATTCGTCTGCCTTTCATGTCATTTTTTCATAAAAAAGAATCAAGAAAGAAATTAAGATAAAAACAGGCTAAAATCCCTAATTCATCTGTTTAATCCGCAACAAAATATGCTGCTAACTTCTTCCTCAATTCCGTCGAAAATTTTGAGCTAGATTTTTCAGTCTATGCTTCGTCGTAGGCTTCCATATCCAGAAGGTGGAGATAAGGTTCAACCAGCTCCGGCCGCTGAAAAGCAAGCGATCGCAACAAATGCCAATCATTCAATCCCTCAAAAGGATCTGTATAATCGTCAACTTCCAAACGGACAGCCAATTCTGCCACGTCCTGAGAAGTAAGTACAGCAATATCGCGCGATGCTTTGGTTAAAGTTTTCATTTTTTTCCCCTGCCCGAGACTTCCGCCATACTATATACTAAACCTTTAATCAGATTTCGACACAGTTTCTACAACAAAACTTCGCATTACCTCTATAACTTCCGGCAGAATCTCGTGTCCCATTTTAAATTCTCGATACTGCACCGCAGCTCCCCAAGCCGTCAAACTCTCGCGCGATCGCACAGCAGCACTAACAGGCACAATAGTATCTTGAGTACCGTGTACGATTAAAACAGGTGGCAAAACACTCCCCGCAACTGGCGAAATCTGGTGTAAATAACCGCTCAGACAAATTAAACCAGCTAGGGGCAAAGTCAATCCCACATCTAGAGTCATCGCTCCGCCTTGAGAAAAGCCACCTAAAATAGTGCGAGACAAAGGCACGCCCGTGCTGCTTTCCAAAGAGAGCAAAAATTCCCTCAGCAATTGCCGGCTTTCTACCAATCCCTGAGCGTCTTTGCTTTGAAGGTTATACCACGCTTTGCCGCTCGTTACCTGGGGATGGGGAAAGGGGGCATCGGGAAATACAAACTGATAATCCGGCAAATTGAAAAAGGGTGCTAAGGAAGTCAAATCCCGAGCATTAGCACCCCATCCATGCAAAGCGACAATCAAAGCGACAGGTTTGCGATCCGTTGTGGGCGGAATGCTAATAGATTGTAAAGACATCGTAGTTAATAATTGGTAATCTGGTCTGGCTACAATTATAAATTGTCACGACGGGTAAAACCCCAGATATTTGTTTTCGGCAATATTCCACAATTAGCACGCGCTTGCTAATAACTATAATAGTTGACTGTTGACTGTTAACCGTTAAAAGTAGAGTGCGACCTCGCACCTTTCCCAAGTAGAGTGCGGATAGTTCACCTTTTCTAAACAGGAATTATGGAGCATCTCATATTTGTAAAAACACTTCTTCTGGCTCCCTCCTTCTGACTCTTTTCTCCTGGCTATTGGCTCCTGCCTCCCAACTCCAATTTATAACTTGGCTGCAAAAGTGATATCGTTTCCGGTTGCATCGGAATAATAAAATCGAGTCAACACTTAAGGCTCAACCATTGAGTTTTTCCACCCCTCATTCTACAGTCTACAGTCAACAGTCAACTATCACGGACGGTGCAACCGGAATTGATATGAGATGCTCCCAGTAAGACTCAGCTAGAAGCGAGATTTCTCCCGCTAATTCCAACTGGCACCTGCCGCAGGTGAAACCTTAGAAACAGACTGCTTAGACTGTTGCCGCACCGGCACCTCAATCAAGAATTCAGTTCCCTCTCCGGGAGCCGATACGCACCTCAGCGAACCTTGATGTTTGTCCACTATGTGATAGCAGATCGACAATCCCAAGCCAGGACCTTTGCCTACAGGTTTGGTAGTAAAAAACGGATCAAACAAACGTTTTTTGACATTCTCCGTCATGCCCGTTCCATTGTCAGCGATTCGCACGCATACACAATTAGAACTTAAAAGTTCAGTGCGAATCCTAATAGTAGGTAAAAATGCAGAATTCGAGGCGTCTTTTTCGAGCTTTTTTTGATGTTGTGCATCAGATAAAACATCAATAGCATTGCTCAAAACATTCATAAATACCTGATTCAATTGTCCCGCCCAGCACTCCACTAAGGGCAAATTTCCATATTCTTTGATGAGTTTAATACCAGAAAAATCCGCTTTTGGTTTCAGCCGACTATCCAAAATCATCAAGGTGCTGTCAATGCCTTGGTGAATGTCAACCGACTTCATTTCAGCTTCATCCAAGCGCGAAAAATTCCGCAGAGAAAGCACGATATTGCTGATCCGTTCAGCTCCCATGTTCATAGATTGTAGGATTTTAGGCAAGTCTTCACTGATAAACTCCAAATCAATATCTTTTAGTTTCGCTTGCACTTCGGGCGTTGGGTTGGGATATTGCTGCTGATATATTTCCACAAGTTCCAGCAAGTCTCGAGTATATGCGCCTGTATGGCTCAGGTTGCCAGAGATGAAGTTGACAGGATTGTTAATTTCGTGGGCAACTCCCGCCACCAACTGCCCCAAGCTTGACATTTTTTCAGTTTGGATTAGTTTAAATTGAGCTTCCTGCAAATTTTTTAGTGCCGTTTCTAGTTCAGCGGTGCGCTCTTTTAGTTGAATTGTGCGATCGTACACTTGCTGTTCTACTTTTGCAGTACGTTCTAGAGACATCAACAGGTAAATCGTCAAGCTGCCAGTCATCAATAGCCCGATCGCACCAATTGCCAGCGAACCCTGATGCGTCCTCATACTCTGGTACCCCTTCCCAGGCAAAACTAGCAGCTTCCACTGGCGGTCTGCTACGTTAAATAGGCGAGTGCAAGCACTCGGATATTGACAGATTTTTCCCCGCAAATTAGCTAACTCTGGCTTTTCGTGTTTTGGGTTATCTATCAACTGCTTATCTTGTGAGTCGTAGCGCACCAGAAAGCGTTCTTTCTCTATAGCAGAGTTGTCATAGAGGTAAAAATTAATCTTGTCTAAATTTAGCGATTCTAAAGAGGAATCGACCATACTGGTGATCTGAAACAGACCCGCAATAACTCCCATTAGGTTTTGGCGTCCGTTGACCGAGTTATCTGGAGAATTTGTGCGGCGGCGTACTGGTAGAAATACTTGCAATCCCGGTTGATTGTTGCTGACTAATCTAATCCGCGCGGAAGCCGCTATTTTCCCGGTATTCACCGATTTCTCTAAAGCTGCTTTGCGATCGGGGCTGGAGGCAACATCAAAACCGATCACTTTGTTATCTTCTTCTAGTGCTTCTCTGTAAATAATTGGAAAGTATTCCGATCGCCCTTTTGCTTTGACCTGCTTTTTGTCAGGAGTTCGCTCGTAAATTTGAAATGTCGGAAAACCTTCGGCTCGAATTGTTTGTTCGTAAGCTGCTTTTTGGGCAGCCGGCACGCGCCGAATCCAGTTAACAGAATGTATAGCAGCATTTCGGGCAAGTGCAGGTTGAGAGAATTGCTTAAAATCTTGTCTGGTAACTTTAGTAGATGCGCTGTAGAATGCTTCAAGTGAGTACAGAAATTCTAAATTTTTGTTGATGCTTTGCTGCAATGCCACATTCAGGCGATCGGCTTGCTGATGAAATTCAGCTTGCATTCGTTCGTTTTCCGAATCCCACACGACTGCTGCGGCTGCCAATGACAAACTCGTACCTGTGCAAAGAGTCAAGGCTGCTGGAATGTAACGACGATGCGACAGTAAACTTTCGGTCAGCGAATTAAACCAGTTGCTCGCAAAATTCATATTTCCACACCTTCTGCTACCGAAGTGCAATTTTTTAAAGACTTGTAAAATTCCTTGATAGCACGAAGGACAGCGCAGAAACGAGATTGTCTAAAAACTTATGATCGCAGAAATAGAACTTACCTTGAGAAACCCAATTTCTCCGAAAATATTGGTGTGGTAACTAGAAGTTGGGAAGAAACCGGGTTTTCACGAATAGTGCATCCACGACTGAGGAATTGAAACCAATTGTAACTAAGTGTAACGAAGCCAGTTCCCATCTGGGCGCTCCCAAGTTCCTGCCCTGGAAGAACTTGGGAACGAGAAAAAACCTTGATCTGGTGGGGCGGGTAATCAATACCCACCCTACAAAGCCAACTTAATTTTGGAACAGCTTACAAAACAGTCCCTATTTCCTTCAAATAAACCCGTGTAAACGGTTCATCATCCCCCAGAGTATACTGTTCGATCAATCCCTGGCGGCGAATAGAAATACTACTTCCTTCCCTCACCACAACAGTATCGTCATCAGTGCTTTCTCTGACCAACATCATCTCAGTTTCTCCCGGATTGTCCAGCACCACCATATTGCTGCCCCGATAAAACATTCCCTCAGCTTCCAAAATATCTTCGGGATATTCAGCAATTAACAAATCGAGCTTGGGATTCCGGAGCAAACTTTGCAAGTTCAGATGGTAATTCTTATTCAAAACTTTTTCAGAACGGTTAACAAAAAGTCCACCGGTACAAACAGCACCGATTGTCCAATCGGGATGCTGCAACAGAATATGGTCGATAGTTTCTTGTAGGTCGTGTACCGAAATTCTGTTGAAAGTAATAATCGGAATCCTGGCGGATTTTCCGGAGTCAAAGAAAGTTTCGATAATATGGGAAGGCACATCAACGCCTTCGCCGACAGCGGGGTTGAGGTGCATAAAAATTCCCGGCGCGGCATTGATCTCGATAATCCCAAAATTACCTGTTTTCCAAGATTTGGCGAGAGTTTCTGTTACCACATCAATCCCCAAACAAGTTAACCGAAAATGTAGGGCGATATCTTGAGCCAAAACAATGTTATCCGGGTGAATAGTGCGGGTAGCGTCAATGCTGACACCGCCTGCGGAAAGATTAGCGACTTTGCGTAGAAACACAGTGCGATCGCGACTTAGCACACTCTCCAATGACAGCCCTTGTTCTTCCAGATACATTTCCATCGCTTCGTCGGACTGAATTTTGCTCATCGCCGAAGTTGGCGTATCCAAACGTTCTGGTTTGCGGTTTTCACGGCGGATCAATTCGCGAATTGTTGAGTCGCCATCACCTGTTACCGAAGCCGGCCGGCGTTCAGTTGCAGAAACAAATTTGCCGTCAACGCACAGCAGCCTAAAATCCGATCCTTTGATGCTGTTTTCCACAATTACTCGTACCGGGTCTGTTTCGGGAATGGCCTTAACTGCTCTTTTAAAAGCCGCCTGCAATTCCTCGGCCTCCCGGACATCTGCTGTTACGCCAATTCCTTTATGACCGACTACTGGTTTGATAGCAACTGGGTAGCCAATTTCTTTAGCAACTGCCAGAGCTCCGTTTTCTGTGGAGACGATATCGCCTTTGGGAACAGGAAATCCTAATGTAGCGAGAAAAGCTTTACAATCGTCTTTGCGGGTGGTAAAATCTGAGTCTAAATGGCTGTCAGAATCAAAGGTAGTTGCAGAGCCACGAACCAGTTTTTTACCGTACCCATATTGCATTAGTCCTTCATCCCACAAATAAAATGCGGGAATGCCTTTTTGGGATGCCGCTCGCATTAACGAATAAACTGTCGGACCTCCGTAAACTGACTGCCGGAACATATTTTGCAGCGCGCCCATTTGCGCTTCCAAGGGAAAGTCTTGATTTTGATTGATGGCTTCAAACCAATCCCAAACTGCGTAAACTACGGCTCGGGCGGTGCGGGCGTGAAGTGCTTCTATGCTGATTCTGTTAAAGTGAGAAAACGGCTTGATGTTCCAGTGTTGGAAGTGTAAACCCATGTCGAGTTTGGCTACTTCTGAGGCGGTACGGCCGAAAAGTTGGGCATGGTTCGAGAAATTTTCGTGCAGTAGTTGCGGGTAGCGATCGCCAATAATTTTCTGGTAATGTGCGATCGGTAAAGGTTCGCTCGCGCCCGTTACCGCTAAATCAAAAACCAAAGCCGCGGTGTCTAAATAAGGGTTGGGCCCCATATAGTGTTTGAAGTTAAAAACATCGAAAATATCGGTTTTTCGAGCATTAACGCGGGCTGTTTCGGTGCTTTTTTCTTGCAGCATTTTCTAACCTCCTTTGAGCTAATTTTTTACGGTAACTTTATAGTTAGTGCATGGGATACTACCTGCGGGCATAGATATTCCAGCAGTCAGACAAATACTCCGACCAATTCTGCCTTCAGTATTGCCCGATAGGGGGAGTGGCAGAGTAGGGGAAATGGGGAGAGGGGGAGAGGGTGAGAGTGGGAAAATATTCCTTCTTCCTTCAACATCTGACTAAGCATTGATGACTAAGCATTGATAACTAAGCACTTATGACTAATGACTACTTCTTTTCCCCTGCCGAAAAAAAGCTATAACTTTTGAGAGGTACACTGGGTAGTTATAATTGTTTATGACAGTGAAAGAAAATTTAAGAGGCAGCAAATTATGAAAATCGCACAAACTGCTCTCAGGGAAAAAGTTCACCACTTAGCTGAGGAAGCATTTCACCGGAAGCTAATTTCTGGCTACGGCGATGGTCAAAACAGCAACGAATATCAGATTGTCTGGAACGGCAAACCCAGACACCTACCTTTAGAACGGGCGAGTACCATATTGAGCAATTTGATCGAGCGATCGCACTAACCGGCGATCGGACTAATTGAGGACTTACGCTCATCAACCCGATTTCTACGAGCAATCAGAGGAGGATTAGCGAAGAATCCGATCAGAAACCGGATTGATCACCGCGCGCGCGTGGGCCCCGTAGTTTAAGCTCATTTCTTGACCCCTCCTATCTCCTGTTAGGGGGGGTAAGTTTGTTTTGTCGATATCGAGGATTAGTAAACACCCACATCACCCTTGCTGTGTGCGTCCTGGAGGGGTAGAAGTCGGAGATTTTTTTGTATCTATATATACCTTTGGGCAGTTTTCGGAAAAAGGAATTTTGTGTTTTAGTGAAATTTAATAAATTAAAAGTGGAGATAATATGGCGAGCAACGAAGTTCAGGGGAAGTTGCTAATTATTGGTGGCGCCGAAGACAAAGAGGGGGACTGCAAAATTCTGCGGGAATTCTTGCGGTGCGCCGGAGGCACTAAAGCTCATATTGTTGTCATGACGGCTGCCACAAGCCTGCCGGGAGAAGTAGGAGATAATTATATCCGAGTGTTTGAGCGACTCGGCGCTGAAGATGTGCGAGTTGTTGACACCCAAAGACCCGAAGATGCCGACAATCCAGATTATTTAGAAGCGATCGAACAAGCCACTGGCATATTCTTTACCGGCGGAGATCAAGCGCGGATTATTAGCTGCTTGAAAGACACAAAACTCGACGCAGCAATGCACAAACGCTACTCTGAAGGGATTATCATTGGCGGCACCAGTGCCGGCGCAGCAATGATGCCAGACATGATGATTATTGAAGGAGACTCGGAGACAAATCCCCGCGTTGATGTGGTAGCAATGGGCCCGGGAATGGGCTTCCTTCCAGGAGTGGTCATCGACCAGCATTTCGCCCAGCGAGGTCGTCTGGGACGCTTAGTTTCGGCACTCTTGCTGCAACCTGCGGTGTTGGGATTTGGTATTGACGAAAATACAGCTATTTTAGTCAACGGTGACGAGTTGGAAGTGATTGGCGAAAGCGCTGTAACTGTCATCGACGAGTCGGAAAAACTCCACGACAATCTAGATGGACTTTTGAAGGATGAGGCTTTGGCGATTTGCGGCGCCAAGTTGCACATCCTCCCCCACGGATACCGGTTTAACTTGAGAACTCGCCAGCCGGTGCTCCATAACGTAGCAACTACAGCCGAGAGAGAAACGGCGGCCGCCTAATTTACTTGCAACTGGCAAACCTCTTAAAATTATGTAGGGTGAGCAATTTACACCTTACCCCTTCTACCAACTAGGATGGTTAAAAGCCCAGTTGCTGTCTCCAAAACTAATAAAAAGAAGAGGATTTTACCTCTTCTTTTATTGCTGCGGTTTCAGATTTTTTAAGCACTTTTCTGTTCGCCAAAAATCGACTGCTGCCCTTCTTCAGTCGATATTAAATTCCACCCTTGAACTCTCAGCTTCTGATAAGTTGCCCATCCCTTAGAACCGCCCGGTTCCCGGTAGTCGGATACAGCAAACTGCGGAAAAGCTGTATAAGGGCGCCACGCCTGACGGGCATCGGTACGCAAGTGCAATATCTTTTCTCCATTGCCTCCGAGTCTGGGCAACCAACACATTTGTTTTAGCATTTTTAACACTCCAGAGTTTTACAGTAACGGTAATTTGCCAACATCCCACATTAAACTTTTAGAGCCTTAGAGCTACTGCTCGGAATATCTAACGGGTAACAGGGACGAATGAGATTTTCACCAATTACCAATTACTGAGGTAGCAGCAGTCGTTAAAGCTGATTTTGGTTCTACAAAGTTTGCCGTTCAAAAACTATAAAACAAGTGCTACCAAGACATAAGCAAAAATAATCATTGCTATTCTCGGCTCAAACTTGGCTTAAAGTCCCAGGAAAACCCAGTTGAATAAAGAATTCATGTTTCTGGTTTCCCTTGCCTTATAATTACACGCTGATCCTCGCTGTTTCCGCATAAAATGACATCTTTCTACGGTATTATTCCTGTCCGCTAAAAAATGTTTCTTTAGTTACAAATCTTAAATGTTCACCACGATTTATCTAGTTATCAAAAGTTAAATTATTTTTCATACAATACTTCGGACAGTGTTTGATAGCCAACCGTAGAATAAGGGTTCAAGGCTCTAAGGCAAGTTCGCTACCAACGGAAAATCTAGGGTTTCAGACTACGAAATCAAAACAGCCCGGACTATTTTTCATAAATAGCACTTAATAATTTTTAGTTACTTTAACTACATTTTTGATTAAAATCTGGTTTCCGGGTGCCTAGGGGCGCACCTTACTCAATCGCTAGGGCTCGCACTACTAAACCCTCCGGCTGCGCCCCCAAGCAACTTACAACATAAGACTTACAGGTTTAACTCTTAAGAACGATGGCGACAGATTTGCAAAATGGTAAAAATCAATACTAATCACAGTTATAAGTTCTGCAAACAAAGTATTCATGGCCGCTGCAATTGAATTCAAACTCTTCGCTGCGAACAACAAAGCAGCTACACTGCTCGGCTCTTTTTCCAAATGGGCGGAAATTCCCTTAGAAAAAGATGACAAAGGTTATTTCCGCACTAACATTAAGTTAGAAGACGGTATTTATCAATACAAATTCCGAGTTCAGTCGCAAACTCCCTGTTTTGAATCGCACGAATGGGTAGAAGTCAATGACCTCTACGCCACTGAAATTGACCGCACTACTCCTACAAGTACAGTTCGCATCAAAGCAGGCGCGCGAATTATTGATACCTATTTTTGGCAGGACGACGACAAAGAACTCCCCAATAATCAAGAATTAGTCGTTTACGAAATGCACGTTGCTGATTTTTCCGGGCCGGATGGTTCCGACAGTGGGGGTAAATTCCAGCAGGTGAGGGAGAAATGAGATTATCTGTGTGATTTGGGCATAAATGCGATCGAACTAATGCCAGTTAATGAATATCCGGGCGATTATAGCTGGGGTTACAAAGTCCGCGATTTCTTTGCCGTAGAGTCCAGCTACGGTGCAACCGCAGATTTGAAGCAATTGATTGACGAGTGCCACGGACGGGGCATTCGGGTGATTCTGGACGGGATTTACAACCACTGCGATGAAGAATGTCCCTTATTGCTAATCGATCGCAATTATTGGTACTACCGCGACAAACACTATCCCCAAGATCCCGCTAACTACTGGGGCCCGGAGTTTAACTACGAAAACTTCGACCCAAAACTCGGCATTTGTCCCGCTTGGAAATTCATCGGCGATGTCGTTAATTTCTGGATTCAAGAATATCATATCGACGGGATTCGCTAGGATGCTGTGCGACAGTTGGACAATCGAGATTTCCTACACTGGATAACTCGTGAAGCGAAAAAGACGCCGGCGACAAGCCATTTTATAACATAGCAGAACACATTGCCGAACTTCCCAAACTCATTGCTTCGGTAAACTCCCAACCAGCCGAATAAACTGCAATCGTCTTTGTTAAAAAATTAGCCAAATCATGAGTTATTGGAATACTACAAACACGTGATTCGGCGGCAATATTTGGCGGCATTTTATACCCAAAATATTGAATTTATCCACTAAAATCCAGAAGCCAAAGTGCTGGCTTACTACCGCTGGAGCGATGAGGTAACGCGAGCAGTAGTTGTCGCTAATTTTTCGGCTGCTTATCTATCTGGTAACAGTATTCCTAAGTTTCCGGCTGGGGGAAGTTGGCACGAGTGGATGTATAACAAAATAGTAGAAGTTGGGGAAGAAGGGTTTAAGTTTGATTTGCCGGAATGGTCAGCGCAAGTATTTGTTTGAGAGCCGGAGAATTATGTCTCCAGGCAGATGATCGGCGTAGTTGTACAACAGTAAATTGTATTTAGGATGGGCGCACCAAACTCAACAAACTGGGTTTTTCTACCTAGGTGGATGGCTGTAACGATACTTTTTTGTAAAAAACTCTGTTTCTGCATCCAAGAGTGCGATCGTAATTCCTGGTATTGAGAATAACAATTACAGGGCGACTTGCCAACCGTGAATTAACACGTCAATTAACACAAACTTTGTCGGAGGACAAACTCTATGGGCTGGCTAAAAAGATTGTTTGGTTTAGAAAAACTTGAAAATCAAGAAACAGTTGACGCTCCTGCTTACCAAGCACCTGTAGCTCAATCTCAAGCTCAAGCTCAACCTGCTGCGAGCGCTCAGACAATCCCGCCGGAACGCATGGGCTTGAACGGAGAATACGATCAAAGCGGTTTAGCTAAACGGGTTGCTCAGGCTTTCGATGCAAATCCTGATGTTGCGGATATTGAGACTGTTTATGTGGCTCAACTTGGCACTACGGTGGTTCTCAAAGGTACAGTTCCCAGTCAGGAAATTGTCAACAAGTTGGTGACAATTGCTAAAGGCGTTAAGGGTGCAACTGGCGTGGAAACTAATGAAGTTACTGTCGGATAACGCGACGGTTATTTCTAACAGTTAGCAGTTAGCAGTTAACTGTTAACTTAACTGCTAACTGTTAACTGCTAACAGTATTTTTTATCTATCATGGTTTAAATAAAAAATATGACAGGGGAAACCTTAGAACCTACTCGGGGGAAATTAGAACGGACTCTTTCGCAGGGAATTCAAGCTTTGTACCGCTCTCAACTCGGACACCCAACGAGTCAGGCGCTCTGCAATCTTTTGGATAACAAATTGATAATTGTTGTCGAAAATGGGCTTACTCAACCCGAAAAACTGCTGGCTCAGAACGGTCAGGAAGATTTGGCTTTGCAGGTGCGAACACAATTAGAATCAGTTCTGGAATTGCCACTAAAAGAATTAATCCAAAAGGTGTTGGGCGTGGGAGTCACTGATTTGCTCCGCGATGCGACCTTGGAGACAGGCCGCACTGGAACGATCGCAATTTTGGACTCTGCACCTCAAGTTCGTGATTCTAATTATAAATCTAAAACTCAACCAAAACCAGTGGAGAGTCGAGGTGCTGGCGAATAACTGTTTCTAAATCTTTGATGTTAAAAGGTTTGGAAAGGTATTCCACGCAGCCTGCTTCGAGAATTCGAGCGCGGTCTTCTGGTTTTGCTAGTGCTGTGACAGCAACAATCGGAATATGTCTGATCTCGGGGTTTTGTTGGACGCGCTTTACTACTTCCATACCGTCTATATCCGGCAGGCAAATGTCGAGTACGATTAAGTCGGGAGATCGATCGACTGCGGCAGAAATAGCTGCGTACCCGTCAACTGCTCCCACGCACTCGCAGCCGAATAAATCGAGTATTTGTGTCAGCAGTTCTAAGTTGTCCGGATTGTCGTCTACCGCCAAAACTAAAGGACGCTTCTCAACCGGGGGTTGACTGCTAATGAAAGACGAGGATTCCACTTTATTGTCCCACTGAAGGTAGTTCATAAATGCCGGTCGAAACGATCAAAAAATTTGTCCCCGAGGCATTCTTCAAGTGGCGCTGCGGCACTTGAAACAGATTGGCTCGTATTTGTAGCTCTCCCATGACCAGTTTTTGGTCTAAGCCGATACAATCTCGCTACGAGCTGCGGGCAAAACGACCGCAGTTTTAATTAACCCCATAGCCTCTGCTTAATTCTACCTCTCTCAGCGCAAATTTCCAACTGAGGCCCTTTTGGTGCGTCAGCCTTGGTAAAAATACGCACGAAATACGAAAAATCTTACCAATAAAGCATCCTCGATTAATAGCATTGAAGAGTGGCGACAGCTTTTTAGGATATTAACCACAGTAAACATGGGTTCCCATACAGGGATCTACCTAAAGGAAGATTCTAACGGACACTTAATTTTCCTAACTTCCACCTGCTGAGAGATACTTGATTACTCTACTTTAGACTTCAATGTTTTTAAGTAGTAATGATCACAATTTAAGCCAGTAAAAAAATTCAGTTTTTACATGAGCTTTACCGGATATTAACCTAGGAGGTTTTAATGACAATTCCAATCAGAGACGACCTGACTTACATTTTGCTCAAAAAGATTGGCAGCGGCAACGGCAGGGGAGAGTCGGAAATTAGGAATGCAGCGGAAGAATATGTCGGTCACCAGGTGGCGGAAGCGGAATTGCGCGGTCATTTCGACTACCTCAACCAAAGGGAATTTATCAAAGCTCAGGTTAGTGACGAGCCTTATGGAGGAGCTGAGTTAACAGAAAAAGGCCGCAAACTGTTACACAAAATGGAGACGAATCCTCCGAGCTCGCTCCACCAAGAAGGATCGGCAGTTCCTATCGCTTCAAAGGATATGCCGTTTTTGGAAAAAGTGATGGTAAACGGTCACTTGGAGGATATTTTTGATGCCCGCGACATTACCGAAGTAGTGTACCGGGTCATGCGCGACGTGATGACAAAAGACGCTATCGAGCACGTGGAATCTGAATTGCACAAAGAAGTTTTGCCTACGGATGACAAAACCCTGCAACAAGAAATAGCAGACCTCTGGAAAGATACCAATCCGCTGGTGGGATTGCTCAGCCGGATACGTCAGCCTTTGACCGGCCCGCCTGCACCTGCGGGGATCGATGGCAATTTGTTTGCACGGAGGGTGGAACTAGAAGGCTCACTTCCTTCAGGAGTAAAACCGGAAACTGCGATCGCCGCTGTATTTTCGGCAACGAAGGATGAGCTGTCCGAGGAGCGAATTCAGGAAATAGCTGGCTTTTTGCCGGACAGAATTCGGGGAATTTGGGAGTCGGCTTAACGATACCTTTTAAGGTATAAATACTTACCAGCCGGGTTGACCAACCAGTATTCTCCCTCCAGAGGACACAATACTGGGTGGTCAACCCGGTTTCTCTATACCTTTTGTTTTGTAGCTCTGCAATTGCTTTGTAGTGAGGACTTGAGTCCCGATCAAACTCGATCGGACTTTCGGCCTCACTACTTGTCAGATCGCTCTTTCCTTGCCTTGTAAGTGCTGTGAAAAACCCGGTCGATCACCGAAATTTGTCGAAAAAGCCGAAATATTCCCAGAAACCGAGTTTCTCACTCTTGGGTTGGGTCAAGCCCCAAGACGGAGCGAAAGTGTTGTAATGTATAATACAGGGCAAGTTAAGACTGTGGCTCGCAAAAATGCTGTCAACAGCCCGGGAGATCAAAAGGCATGGCCCGCACAAAACTTAGACAAATGTCACGATCGACTTTAGAACAAGAAATTTTACTCAATCGAATTACCAATCGCATCCGCAACTCTTTAGAACTACAAGAGATTTTGACGACAACTGCCCTAGAAATCCGCAGCTTTTTAGAGAGCGATCGAGTAAAAGTTTATCGCTTTGAGGCCGATGGTAGTGGTGAGGTTATTGCTGAGTCCATCAACGGCGACAAATTGCCCTCTATGCTGGGTTTGCGCTTTCCACCAGGCGACATTCCCAATAGTGCTCGGGAAATGTTTCTCAAAGCGCGGCAGCGAGTGATTGTAGATGTGGAATTGCAGCATCAAACAATTAATCGGTTAGATTGTCCCGAAACCGGCAAAACTTTAGCAGTTGAAGATATTAGCTATCGTCCTGTAGACCCCTGTCACGCTGAATATCTGAAGGCTATGGGGGCACGTTCTTCTCTGACGGTGCCGATTTTGCATCAAAATCACCTTTGGGGGCTGTTGGTGTCTCATCACAGCCAACCGAAACGGTTTAGCGATCGAGAATTGAAAATGGTGCAGTTGCTTGTAGATCAACTTTCAATTGCGATCGCCCAATCTTTTCTGCTGAGTCAAGCTAGACAGCAAGCGCGTGACGAAGCCGTTATCAACCAAATTACCAGTTTGCTGCATTCTCCTCTGGAACTAAACGAAATTCGGAAAGCAGTTCTCGAACAAACTGTCAAGCATTTGCGTGGTTCAGGAGGGCGACTCTACATTGCAGCCGAGTTTGGCGATAGACCTGCTTTGCTTTATACCTGTGGCCAGCAGCCCGCGGACATCGACCTTGAACTCAGCCCATTTTGGCAGCAGATTATGGGGAGGGCAAACCAAGACGATCCAGCACAAACTGCTAATCATACCAGCCAATTAGGTATGTTTGAAAATCTCTATTCCCAGCATTACAGTTCAATTGACACCAATATTTCCAGTTTTCTCGTACCGCACTTGTACGCGATTTCCGATATTTCTAAAGAACCTCAACTCAAATCTGTATCTGCAAATTTATTCGCAGCTTCCATTCGATCATTTTTGGCAGTACCGCTGCAATACCGCCAACAGTGCATCGGCTGTCTCACCGTTTTTCGCAGCCCCATAAAAACCGAAATTTTGTGGGCTGGCCGTTGCAGTTCGGACGCCCGGAACGATCGTCCCCGACAGTCCTTTGCAGCTTGGAAAGAAATCAAAACAGGCGAAGCTCAAAAATGGACTAGCGAGGAACAGAAGCTAGCACAATCTTTAGGAACTCACCTGTACATGGCTGCAATGCAGAGGCGCGTCGAGGCGATGATCCGACACCAAGCTTCTCACGACCCATTAACCGGTTTACCTAATAGATTACTGTTTAATGAAAGGCTGTCTTTAGCTTTAGCTAGCGCTCACCAAAATGGAGAAATGCTGGCGGTAATCTTTCTAGATTTAGATAGATTTAAAAATGTTAACGATACTCTCGGTCATCCCGTGGGCGATTTGTTGCTGCAAAGTGTATCTCGGCGTTTGACTAACTGTTTGCGCGTGGGTGATTCGATGGCTCGTTGGGGCGGAGATGAATTTACTGTGCTGCTGTACAATATCAACAGCCCGGAGGAAGCAACTAAGATTTGCCAGCTAATTATCCAGAGTTTAAGCGGCCCTTTTGATTTTGAGGGTCTGGAACTTTATATTAAGGCTAGCTTGGGAATTGCTTTGGCTCCTTACGACGGAGAAGATGCAGAAACTTTGCTGAAAAATGCTGATGCTGCGATGTACAAAGCTAAACAAAAAGGTCGCAATAATTATCAGTTTTACACGCAGGCGATCGGCAGTAAAGTATCCGAGGATCTTAACTTAGAAAATCATCTTTACAAAGCTCTAAAAAAATCTGAGTTTGTCCTGTACTATCAACCGCAAATTAATTTAAATACTGGCAAAATAGTCGGCATGGAAGCTCTGATTCGCTGGGAGCATCCCGAACGCGGTTTGATTTCTCCCGATCGATTTATTCCCTTAGCTGAGGAAACAGGATTAATCTGCCAAATTGACGAATGGGTGATGCGGACTGCTTGCTTGCAAAATCGAGCGTGGCAGTTACTGGGATTGCCGCCGATGCGGATAGCGGTGAATTTATCAGCCCGCCAGTTTCTGCAACCTCACACGGTACAAACCATCGCTGAAATTTTATCAGAAACTAAGTTAAATCCCGAATATTTAGAAATAGAAATTACCGAGAGCATTGCCATGACAGATGTGAGCTTTACGGTGTCGGTATTGCAGCAGTTGCAGGACATGGGAATTCACATTTCTCTGGACGATTTTGGCACCGGTTATTCTTCGCTATGGTCTCTGAAAAACTTTCCGCTCAATAATTTAAAAATAGACAAATCCTTCGTGGCAGATTTGGTGACCGGCAGCAACGGTGCTACTATTGTGAAACTGGCGATCGCCTTGGGACAGGGCCTGAATTTACAGGTGATTGCTGAGGGAGTGGAAACAGCAGAACAGTTGGCGTTTTTGCACTCGCATAAGTGCGATATGGGTCAGGGTTACTTCTTTAGCAAACCAATACCGGCGGCGGCTATAACCCAATTGTGCTTAGAAAATCACTCTGGGAAGAAAATAAGTAATTTAAATTAACAATCAGGAAGCGGAACAAAAAAGAGTTTCTGTTTTGAGTTGTGAATGGGCTCGGAACCTGTCAAATAACCCTTATAAGTTTGTAGTCAGGACATCCGTTCTCGGACTTTGGGGGAATTAAGAAAAAACTCAAGTTCTTATACCAATTTTTTATGAGGCCCCGTAGAATCAGATTCCCCCTAGCCCCCCGCCGGAGGGGGGGACAAGATTTCGCTCAAAGTGGGTCTTCTTAAGGGGGATTTAGGGGGATCGAGATATGTGCAAATTCACATTAAATTGGTATTACTACCAACATTTTTTTTCGGGTTGGTAGCAAGAACTTCAGTCCTCATATCTTTGAATGGGGAATGAGTGCTTTCAATGCCTAACAGCTTACTGCCAAACAAACACTTTCGCTTCGTATTCCGGCAAGTCAATCATAATATTATGATCGCCAGATTCAATATCATAATTCCCCGTCCATTCGTGCCAAGTTCCGTTGGCAGGGAAGTGGGGAACGCTGTAACCTGCCAGATAATTTTCCGACATATTCGCCACTACTACAACTCTCGAACCTTCATCGTTCCAGCGAGTGTAAGCAAAAACTTTCGAGTCGGGGTCTTCGTGGAAAAATTCAATGTTTTCTGTGTAAAGTGCTTGGTTATTTTTACGCAGGTGAATCAAGCCTTTATAGTATTCCCACAAACCTTTATTCAGGTCATTTCCTAGCAGCGTCCAGTCAATTTTAGATTGCTCAATTGTTTTGCCTTTGTATTCACCAAATTCTTCGCCCATCCAAATCAGCGGCACGCCAACTGCTGTCATTAACAGCACGGTTCCCAACTTTGCCCGCTTGAAGGCGGCTTCATCCAAAATTCCGCGATCGCCCAATTCGGCAAAAACGCGATCGTGATCGTGATTACTCAAATAATTGACTACATTCGTAGCACCCAAGTAACCTTGCCGCTTGCAGTCGATTACCTCTTTGAGCCGTTCTAAATCAAAATTGTCCCCGCACAGTTGTGGAATTATGGAGTGATAGAAACTGTCGTGCCAGCAGCCGTCCATCGGCCCGTCTAGATTCGTGATGCTGGGCTCGTCGGGAATGTATTCGGCAACGGTATAAAACGGTTTGGGGCCGGCGGCATTTTTGGCTTCTTGAACTACCCAGTGCATAAAATCGTAGTTAGCAATTTGTCGGGCCGCGTCGAAACGAATGCCGTCGAGATGATATTCTTGAATCCAGAAGCGGACTGTATCGCCAGCAAATCTGCGCGCCGGGAAAGTGCCTAAATTTTCGTCGTAGAATTCGTAGTTAAATTCTGGGCCCCAATTGTTGTCGGGATCGCGGGGTTCGTGGTGGTACCAATAATCGTGATCGATTTGAGTGAGGGGGCTCGATGATTCCGAGTGGTTGTAAATCCCGTCCATGATGATGCGAATACCGCGCCCGTGACACTCGTCTATCAGGTTTTTGAGTTCTTCTGTGGTTCCGTAGCTGGACTCGGCAGCGAAGAAGTAGCGGGGGTTGTAGCCCCAACTGTAGTCGCCTGGGTATTCTTTGAGGGGCATGAGTTCGATCGCGTTGATGCCGAGTTCGACTAGGTAATCGAGTTTTTCGACGACGTGCTTGTACTTGCCGCGGGCGAGGGGATCGGCTTCGCCACCGGAAAAGTCAGCAACGTGCATTTCATAAATCACTAATTCCCGATCGGCCGGTAGCGGTTTATCGTCGTGTTTCCAAACATAGGTATCGACAATCCGATCGCCATCTTTGATCCGAACAAGGCCGTTTTGAGTAGGATCGTCGATATCAGTCGCGTAGGGATCGACTATATCTACCCACTGATCCGCTTCCAGAAACCAGCTTTTCGACTGAACGCGAAATTTGTATTGATAAACGCCATCCTCCAACTCAACTCGCGTGCGGAAATAACCCTCTTCGTCCTTTTCCATCGGAATCTCTTCCCAATTAGAAAAAGAGCCAATCAAGGCAGCTCCTTTGTTATAGGGAGCAAATAACTTGAATTCAATTGGGGCGGCCATAATACCTCTTTCTAAAATATTTCAGTAGCAGTTGATACTTTTAATTTCGCAACTTTAAGCGAACTCAGCATCGCTCTGCGGATATAATTTTTTTAAGGCTTAAGTATTCCTAAAAGTATGTTATTCTTGCCTCTGCCTGCGCCTTTTCTGAATTGATCTCGCGCAATATTGGCAGTGCGAGCGAAATTTATCTAACTGGGGATCGCTCAACAATAAGTATTAGTAATATGATAGTTTTTTATCATCTATCTCAAGATAGATTTACTTTTCAAAAATTTAAATAAAATATCTGTACAGGGATAGATGCGGATTTAAAGTTTGGCTTTTTTTAATAATAAACAATTAGTCAGTCGGTGTGCAGTGCACACCCTAAATCAGTGGTCGTAAGGTGCGCCTAGCGCACCCTACTTTTAACTTGATTTTGCCTGATGATAAGGCTTCATCCAACCAAGCCAGAACGCAGGGCGAGAACGGCAGCCTGAGTGCGGTCATCAGCACACAACTTGTTCAAAATATTGCGGACGTGAGTCTTGACTGTACCGACAGTAATGTAGAGCTTTTCGGCGATTGCAGCATTGCTGTAACCCTGCACGATCAGTTCCAAAACCTCTAATTCCCGTTCCGTTAAAGGGTAAGTCTCAATGATGTGACTAAACTCAGGTTCAGCAGCCTTAATTGTGACTCTTTTGCCCTCAGCCTTCGGTTCTTCCGGCGCAGGTTCCTGAGTACGAGCTTGTTTCAGGACGATACGGGCGATCGCCGGATCGATCCAAGAATTACCTTCGTGAGTTACTTTTACTACATCTAATAACTGATCGAAGCTAATATCTTTCATGCAGTAAGAGTCAGCTCCAGCCGCAAAAGCTGCCAGAACTTCTTCTTCATTGTCCTGAAAAGTCAGAATCAAAATTTTTGTATCGGGATCGGACTCCGCTACCGATTTTTTGAACTTTTGTGTAAGTTCAATGCCATCAAAATCCGGCAACCCAATATCTACAATTGCCACGTCAGGTTTTGAAGACTGAAGCAGTTTCAATCCCTCTGTAGCGTTAGCTGCATCGCCGACAACTTCTATAGTGTCACGCTGTTGTAAAGCTGTGCGAATGCCGACTCTTGTCAGGTCATGGTCTTCTACCAAAGCAACGCGAATTTTACTCATCTTTCTTCCAATAGCCCGCTAAACTTTTAAAATATCGTCAACTGACTCAGCTAAACTGAGTAAATTTGAGAATGTGTCCTGATTTATGGTTTTACAGGCTGCACATCATTTTTAAGCATACTCATGCAGCCGCCAAGAATGCAAGTTAATTTTTAAGTTATTTTGCGGCGATGCCTGCACGAGCCTTCCTCGGGACAGGTAAGCTCTCAATGTGTCAACATTTTAACTGAATTATCTCAGTGTCCGCCCGTTGATAGAGGTAAAGATATCACTACCCAGATAAATTTAAAGTATAAAAAATTTTGATGCAGTTGGCTCGTCAAAATCAATAAAGCTAGCAGCACGAGTCTTTAGCCGGTGTTAGGGCTCAAGTCCAATGCTTATTTATATAACCTGTTATGACTCAGTATGACGGCAATAAGTCTTTTGCGTTGGAGTTTTCCGACTCTGAAATCTTAGACAAAGTATCTGAAATAACCTCCCCCCAACCGCAAGTTGGCGATTGCAAAACTCAGGAGAATCGCCTGTGGTCGGCAATTCCTCACATAGTTTGGAAAACAAATGCCGACGGCTGGGCGACTTATTTCTGTCAGCGCTGGGAGGAGTACACCGGCGTACCAGCAGCAGCAGCTTTGGGTTTCGGCTATCTGGCGCAGGTCCACCCAGAAGACCGTCCTCGTCTATTGGCGAGATCGAACACTTCTAAGTTCTCGCCGCCAAGTTACGAAATTATATTTCGTCTGCGGACGCGAGAGGGCATTTACCGCTGGAACCTGGCCAGAGGAACGCCCGCTAATCTAGACAGTCAGGAAGTTTTGGAGTGGGCGGGAACCTACACCGAAATCGACGCCATCCAAAAAACTCCAGCCGCACCCCAAGCAGAACCAGAATTTTTGCCCGCTCAAGTGCCCTCGAAAAACAATTTTACAGCAAAAAATTGGTGTGAAGGCCGGACGGTATGGGACGCGGAACACGAGTTGCACGCGATTGATCGATTTACAAATCTGTTAAGCCAGCGCGCGGGTAGCTTGTGCCAGTTGTTGCAAGGCATTGCGGATGCGACTGTAGAGGCGATCGCAGGAGCGGAATTTTGCCTAGTTGCTCTCCTGGAGTACGATTGCAGCGGCCTGAAAGTCAGCGCTGTCGGGGGCACAGAAAACTTTGGTGAGGGCACAACCCCGCACGTGCAAAACAAGCTGCTGTGGAAAGCATTTGCGACGGGAGAGTCTGTACTGTTGCGGTCGGAGTCGAGCGACGGCTTGCTGCCGGCGGCGGCCTGTGCTGCGGCGATCGAGTCGGCGCCAAGCGGGCGTTTGGGTGTGTTGGCCATCGGCAACGGCAAAGACAGCAGGGCGATTGACAGGCATACTCAGCAACTGCTGGCGGTGATGGGAAAACAAGCTGCGATCGCGATTAACAACGCGCTGGCGATCGAAAAATTAAAAAAGCAGGAACAGCTTTTAGACTTGCAAAACGAGCTGCTAATTCGCCAGCAAGAAGAACTGGAAAAGCAGGGGCGACGCATTCAACAGCAAAAATTGCAACTGCTAGAAGCAGCGAAGTTAAAATCGCAATTTTTGGGCATTATGTCCCACGAATTGCGAACTCCCATGAATTCGATTATCGGCTTTTCCCAATTGCTGCTGCGCCAGCACAAACAACTGCTGACCCCCCAGCAAACAGAAATGGTGGGGCGCATTTTACATAACGGCAAAAATCTGCTACTGCTAATTAACGATATCCTCGACCTCTCCAAAATCGAGAGTGGCCGCACTGAATTAAAAATTGAAAAATTTCATTTAGGGCATTTAGTAATGGATGTCGCCCGGGAATTCGGAAATCAAGCCACCGATAAGAACGTGGCAATGGCAGTCAGCGTCTGTTTGCAGGAGCAGTTGATAGTTAATGACAAGTTGCGCCTGCGGCAAATTTTGGTGAATCTCGTTTCCAACGCGGTTAAATTCACGCATGAGGGGAGCATTTACATTGAGGTGCGGGAATTAAATTGCGATCGGTTAATTATCACCGTTCGGGATACAGGAATCGGCATCTGTGAAAAGTATCTTCCCCACATTTTCGACAAGTTTCACCAAGGCGACCAAACCACAACTCGCTACTATCCAGGCACCGGTTTAGGACTAGCTCTTTGTGCTTCTTTAGTCAAGATGATCGACGGTACAATTACTGCCGAAAGTCAACTCAAAAAAGGTTCGATATTTCGGATGGAATTCCCGCGAAAAGTTTACCCTAAAACACTCACTGGCTGACTGAAAACCTTTTTATATTTCTCAGAAGAGCCGATTTTAACTGCTCATACAAAAACTTTCGCCCCTCTCTAAGAGACGAAAGAATAAATATGAGTAAGAGCAAAAAAAGGTTTTACCTAGTAATTATAGCGGTAGGGTGCACCTCGGCGCACCCTACATATAGAGGTTTTGGGTAATTCCTTTATTCTTGAGTCTCTCTCTGCTAGGAGGAGAGTTTGTGTAGGATAGGTTGCAACACCAGACTCTTATCTACAGACTAGAAGTTTTCCCTACTTCCGCCTGAGTAGCAATTGGTTTAACATCGGTGTAGCCCATATTATTAGCTACGTCGCGCAGCACTGTAATTTGCTGTTCAAACTCAAGACCTTCAATTTGACCTAACACGCCATTGACAGCCTCAGTTGCCTCATATCCTTCGGGGATATCGACAATTGTTTCCCCCATACCAATAGCCCAAGCATACCAAACTACCAACTGATTGTTAGCAGTTAAAGCTCCGTAAGCGTGGGAATAGGGCGTGTCGTCGCGGTTAACAATACCGCGCATTATATTCAGTTGTTGGTCATGGGAAAGCTTGTAAAAATCATCCAGCAGCATGGGAGCTAATTCTGGCTCGGCGGCGGCGGGAGCGGCTGGTGTAATTGAATCTCCCATTTTTTCATAAACAAAGTAGAGCAGCGCCAGTTTTTCATCTGTACCCAACCCGTTGATTGTCTGAACGATGTTTTTAGTGTCGTTGGAGAGAGAGTGAGGATTGGTGGCGGCGGGTGAGTTCATAAACAAAATTCCTTAAAAATGCTTCCAGAATATACAAATATCAAGATTTGTAAGTACAAGTCACCATCCCCGAGAGGTAATACGATTTTAGTTTTTAGATTTTAGTTTTTAGATTAAACAATGGGGAATGGCTTAGTATGTATGGGTTGGGAGCTTGCCTAAAGCTGCATTTTTTTCGGAAAGTGGTGTAATGTTAACAGACCACCCTAGAATAAATCATCCTTAAGATAGAAGCCAACGATACATCTGCGGGTAGATGAAAAAGCCGGGAACTAAAGTAATAATTGATACAGTGAATTGTTAAATAAAACTAGCAAGGAGTCGGCTATGTCTGAAATCAATACAGAAGTCAATAACATTGAAAACTTTGACGCTCAGCAGATCACTGAAAGCGCGGAAGCTGGAGAACAAAAGTTGCCGACCGTTAATGTATCAGCAGACTACGAAGCTTCAAAAGAATTCAGCGTTAGTGACATCGATCGCACGGGTGCCGGCGCTCAAGCTGCCGCCGCTGCAACTGCACCTAAATTTCCTATTCCCGCTGCTCAAGATAATATGGCAAAGCCGACAGATACAAGCGGTAATCCCGCTGATTTTCGTTCGATGGCTCAGGACATTACGCCTGCAGGTACACCGGGCGAAGTTACCGACGATTTGATGCAGAAAGCGATCGATCTTGGTACTCCTGGCAGTTAATTTAGAAATTCTCGATCCTCGATGCAAAACCTCTGTATTGTAGGGTGCTGATTCCCCGCCTTACCCCTATAATTCCCGCGTCAAATCACGTTTTGCATAAGTTCTGAATTGTCAAGTGAGTGCACGATAAGCTGCCATACAGTAGGGACACAACTTTGTTGTGTCCTTAAAGGCTGCAATAGAGTAGGGACACAACTTTGTTGTGTCCTTAAAGGTTTAATTTTAAGTCGATCGCCCGACAAATTTTGCCGACAGTGCGATCGCCCAAAATTTCAATTACTAAATCAACGCGATCGCCCTCCAGCATCGACTTAATAAATAACTCTGGATGCAGCGCTTTCCAGAAATATTCAACAAACCGATTAATTTCAGCTTCTGACATTCCCGGCTTCCCCGCCGCCATCATTTCCCGTTCCGCCTGATTGCGCCACACTTGAGAAAGGCGATAATCTTGGGGATACAAAACCATCAACCGATCTAATCGGTTCCACAGCGGCAAATAGTCGTGCAACTTCGCATTCATATCGCGCGCAAACTGACAGTCGCTTTCTGTGGAAATCGGAAACGGTGCAGCCGCCAAAAACTCGTTTAATTTGGCATCAACCACCGGCTTCACACCGACAAACCAACCTTCAAAAAGTACAATATCCGCACCGGAAATAATTTCGGGTTGACTTCTATCTCCTGCACCTCCATAGGCAGATTTGTCAAACCTGGGAATTTCTATATTTTTATTAATTAAATCCGGTTTGATGGCATCAGATTTGGGATTGTCAACTGCTGCTAAATTGTGAGTTAGAGAACCGCGCAACTTGTCTAAAACTGCGATTCCCAAGTCAATATCGTGAGTGCCGGGAGGGCCGCGCCAAATTAAACGCGGGTCTGCTTTTTGGAGTTGTTGGCGATCGGCATAAGTCTTGTAAAGATCGTCTAAAGAAAAGCTGACAGTAGAATATCCCAATTTTCCCAGAATCAGCCTCAAAACTTGGCATAAAGTAGTTTTTCCCGTTCCTTGCACTCCTAAAATTCCTTGAATTAAAGGACGGTTTAAACTTTGTTTTGCCGTCGATAATTGCATGGCCAGCGGCAGCCACAGATTCCACAAAGTTTCGAGGAAAACAGTTGACTTTAGCGGGAAAGTATGCAGTTCGTCAAGAAGAGTAAAGAATAAATCGGTTTTGCAGCGGACAACATCGGCTACATTGTCGGGAGTAATGCCAAAAGCGCGCGTTAGCGAAGCCCTCGAAGAGGAGCGCACATCATCGGCAAGTTCCCAAAAAGCCAGTTGATCGAAGTCGGGAGCGATCGGGCGATCGCCGGCTTGCCACCGATGTAAAATTTCAACAGGGGTTACAGTCGATCGATCCATATCCTAAAAACTCTCTATGCGGGGGCGGGTTTTGTACAAATATTATCTGCAATTGACAAATATTTGACCCCACCCAAAACGGAGACAAACCGCAACTCCTGTCGTGGAGAGCTCCCAAATTTAGACCCTAGTTCAAAATCCCCAATTCATCTGTGGAATACATCTCAAATCTAAACTCCTTCGACTGAGGGCTGACACCGAAGTCTAAAATCTCAAATCGACTGACACTAAACTCGGCACTACAAATTCAATTTTTTTAAGCGTAGGTTTATATAAATACTATCTACAACGGACAAATATTTGAGCATTTTTCACGAGCCGAGTTTGAAAGCCTCCACAAATAAATTGTAAGTCAGACCAATTTTCAGAGCATTGAGCATCTCCACCCACAAAGAACGGGCGACAGACCGCGGGCCACCGTAAACCAGCCAGTTCACCAACTCGGTCAACAACACCAACAGCCCGGCTGCGATAATATCCCAATCTGCCGATTGTCCGGCGATCGTCGAAATAGCGGTTCCCAAAAAAGTGCCGAACAGCAGGCTAATTAGCAGGAGCGAAATCCGCCGCCAAGGATTGCTCAGCCAGCCTCGGAAGCGATCGCCCAGAACATCAATTAATCTGTTAATTCGGGTATTCTGCATAAAAGTTATACGATTTGAGATTTGAGATTTGAGATTTGAGATGCGGAATGACTGATGAATATTGGGGTTGGGAGTACGGGCCTATAGTGGTATTCTTTTTTTCAACTGGTATTAAAAGCTATACCGATGAGTCAACAAATGCCTCTCCCGACCAACTGCAAATTCTTACCGGAGTCAGTATGTCGCCATCTAAAATCTCAAATTTAACATCTAAGATGGTATTGAGCGATCGGCGAGTTATAGCCGAGAACGGTCAAGTAATTAAGTGTAACTGTATCTTGTGGCACAGCAGCCCCTGGTTTTACATTAAAAATAGTGAAGACTCATTGCGGGTGCAGTCTATCCTTTAAGCCTAAAATCTATGAATCTTAAAATTTACCAGATCGTAATTGGAGTGTCGATCGTCCTAATTACAGGAATGTTTCTAGGACGTTTTGAAATCACTATCTCCCACGGTTCCAATCAGTCCAGGGATTGGCCCTCACAAGCCACCGCACACCCCCCAATACCCCCCGTTTCCCCAGTCGCGACAGCTTCTGCAGACACCGCCAGCGAGCCCAAGCCCGACTCAACACCAACTCCCCCAGAGTCAGAGGAGGAATTGCTTTCCTCAATCCCTGCAAATACTAAAGCCGCCGGCAGTCTGCGCGTCAGCAACCGCAGCGAACACCCAGTGCGAGTGGCCCTGCTGTCGAAACGGCAAGCCAAGGAATCCTACGGCAAACCCGCGCACTGGGATTTTGCGCCCGGAGAAGGTGGCGACAAGGGACTGATGCTATCGCTGCCGGAGGGCAAGTTACAAGTCCAACGGGGAGACATTTTAGTGGTTTTTGCTCAGGATGGTTCTCGCCACTACTGGGGGCCTTACGTCGCCGGGGAGACAGCCTCGCCCGCTTGGAACAGCACAGCCCGAGAATGGCAATTAATTTTGCAGCCGTGAACGCTTAGCTGCTGGTGCTGAGATTTTGGTCAATAAACCCGGTCGATCCGGTTTTATTGAGAACGATGCCACTATGCGAGTTAAGCTCACATAGCGGCATCATTATAAAGAACAGGCTTTCCGGCCTGTTCCACAAAGAGTGAATTTTCTTGTGGGGTGGGTAGGAGAGCCCGCCCATGAAAGCCTTGTGGAGAAGGGTGCAACATCTCTATTTAACCGGATTCGATCGAATTGGGAGTTTCGAGAATGCGAATCTTTCGGTAGACTCTCTATGCGAGCTAAAATTTTAAATCTAAAATCGCAGGAAGTTTGGGTGAAGGAAGTTATTAAAAATTTGTCAGAGTTTAGGAATCGCCGGTTAGCGAAGCCCTCGAAGAGGATCGCACCTTTGCTGCTGTCGCTGTTGTGGCTGTTCGCGATCGCCTGGGTAGGTTTCTTGTGGAATCTCGGCAACATCGGTTTAGTTGACGAAACCGAACCGTTGTTTGCCGAAGCCGCCCGTCAAATGACGGTGACAGGGGATTTCATCACTCCTTATTTCAACGGCGAAACCAGGTTTGACAAGCCGCCGTTGATTTACTGGCTGATGGCGGTGGCTTACCGCACTCTGGGCGTTAACGAATGGGCTGTGCGTCTTCCCTCGGCTTTGTGCGCGATCGGTCTGACTTGCCTCGGATTTTATACCTTATCGAAGGAAGAAGGAAGAAGGAAGAAGGAAGAAGAAACAGAGAATCAAAACTCAAAACTCAAAAATAGCCGTCTTTCCCTCTTTTTTTCTACTCCTTGGATTGGTGCGGCCCTAATAGCTTTAAATCCCCAAACTATTGCCTGGGGACGGACTGGCGTTTCAGATATGCTATTAGTCGCCTGTATGTGTTCGGCACTCCTGGCATTTTTTCTCGGTTACACCCTCGAAGAACAGAGAGAAAAAACAGAATTTTCCCCCGTTTCCGCTTCCAGATTTCCTAATAAGTGGTATCTGACTTTTTACGTACTAATTGCCTTAGCAATTCTGGCTAAGGGGCCTGTGGGAATTGTCGTGCCAGCGCTGATTGTTGGCAGCTTCGGGCTTTATTTGGGAAATTTTCGGCAACTTTGGCGCGAAATGCGTCCGGTGTCGGGAATCTTGATTATTCTGGCGATCGCCCTGCCTTGGTACATTTTGGTTATTTTAGCCAACGGTCAAACTTATATTGACAGCTTTTTTGGCTATCACAATTTCCAGCGTTTTACTGGAGTAGTCAACAAGCACTCGGCGCCTTGGTATTTTTACTTTTTTGTAGTGCTAGTTGGTTTTGCACCTTGGTCGATTTATTTGCCCGTGGCGATCGCCCGCACCCGTTTTTGGCAGCGCAGTTACTGGCGTCGTCAACCGCGATCGGCTCAGTTGAGTTTATTTGCCCTATTTTGGTTCGGCTGCATTTTTGGCTTTTTCACGATCGCCGTGACCAAATTGCCGAGTTATGTATTGCCTTTAATCCCCGCCGCTGCGATTTTGGTAACGCTGCTGTGGAGCGATATTATTGCAGGCAACGAACCTGAAAACAGGCGGATAAAGTTAGAAAAAAAACCTAATTCTTTACCGCGAGGACTATTAGCTACATACATTTTTAATGTGATATTTTTATTAATTGTAGCCGGAGCCACTTTCTACAGCTACAACTGGCTGGGAGATGACCCGGCAATGCCCAATTTTCCCCAAGCAATTCAGGAGTCGGGATTGCTGATGGTAGGCGGTACGATTTGGATAATTACAGCAGTCGCGATCGCACTTTTACTGTGGAAGCGGCAACAGCGCTGGATTTTGGTTGCTAACCTCATCGGGTTAGTAGCATTTATCATCTTTGGTCTTACTCCCGCCTACAAAGTGGTCGATATCAACCGCCAGTTACCTCTGAGACAGTTAGCACAGGTTGCAGTTCAACAAAAACTGCCAGGGGAAGAGTTTATTATGGTTGGTTTCTGGAAACCAAGTCTGGTTTTTTATACCCAAGAGCCGGTGACTTACTACCGAGCTGTCACAAAGGCGATCGACTACATTAAGCAATCTAAAAACCCAACTTCTCCCTCCATTTTGTTGCTGGGATATCCAGAGAAATTTGTGCAATTAGGATTGCAGCCAAATCAATATCAATTGTTGGACAGTCGGGGCGCTTACCAACTCGCCAGGGTTCCGAGACAAGCGTTTCGATAGTGCCTATAGTGTGAACTCATACTTGTTAAACAAGGTAGAAAAATGATTAAAACTAAGAATCTTCAACTACTTGCCGTCGAAAGGATTCACATAGAAGCTTTCTTACGAAGTAAAAGCGAGCTTGCAGCAATTTTAAATGTCATAGTGCCTGATAGCTGGCCTCTTTTCCCGGAAGCATTTTCCCTCCCTGCTGACGAATCTTCCGAATCCAATCCGCCTCCAACTGACTGGCACAGCTACTTCTTTATTCATCCAAAAAATCAAGTGCTTGTCGGCAATGGAGGTTTCACAGGCTCACCTGATGAGTCGGGGACTATAGAGATAGGTTATGAAATTGCTTGCGAATATTGGAATCGCGGATTTGCAACTGAGGTGGCACAGGGAATGATCGATTATGCTTTCGCTCACGAGGACGTGAAAGCAGTCATCGCTCACACTTTAGCTGAAAAAAATGCCTCGAATAGCGTGTTGCAAAAAGTGGGAATGAAGTTCATTGCAGAGGTGGACGATCCTGAAGAAGGCAAGATATGGCGATGGCAAATAAGCAGGGATGAATATCATCCGACTTGAACCGTAACGCGGTTTGGCTGTTTAAGTCACTGGTTTTGGCGGTAATTTGAAGGTTCTCGGTTGGAGCATTAAATCTGGCAGATTGAATAAAAGCTATAATCTAGTCACTACCTAAAACCCGAAGCTCGGAGCCTACAATGGTTTCAATTCTCAACAAACTCTCCTCGTTAGTCTTGGAAGGATTAGGCAAAGTAATGAGGGAAAAGCAGCAACTCAGCTTTAAGCAGGCAGTTGTGAGACAAACTATATACTACGTCTCAAAACAGTTACCACGCGAAGACCAAGATAATGGAGAACGCTACTTCATCTCTTTAGCCAATAAATGGATCGAGCAGCCGACACAGGAAAATGCAGAAAAGGCTTCAATGGGGGTTGCCTGCGATTATATAGATGGAGGTATGAGATATTTCGATTATCCATCATATTTTCTTACACCTGCTGAGGCAGCAGGCAGTAGTGCATATGATGCAACACAATGCGCCTTAACAGCATCTGGAAACGATTCGCGAGCCGCCTATGAATGGCAAATTACTGCTGCGTGGGCTATTTTGAATAACAAAGAACCACCGCTGCTGAAATAGAAATGCTTAATCAATATTTCGACGTACTAACATCCGTTTAAAGCTCGTATAAAACATAAAAGCTGCTTTAGTGTATTTAGACAGGTGGAAGACTATGATTCCAATCAATGAACCTCAAAAGCAGTCGTATCAACCGATCGCTCCCATGAGTCAGTCGCATCAACCGATCGCGATCACAGGACAGACTAGCAATGCAGTGTTATTATCTGAATCAGACTCCGCAGATGTTCAGGAAACACTGTATCTTCTCTCAGTGCCGGGGATGCAGGAATCAATTCGGGAAGGAATGGCAACGCAGATCCAGGATTGCGATCGCTCTTTGGACTGGTGAGGAGAGCCGACCATACGTGCAATAATCAGCCATATTATCTGGTACGCGATCGGCTGAACCTATGGATGCGCTAATCGGCAAAACTTTACAGGGTGGAAAGTACACCCTCGAACAAGAATTGGGAAGAGGCGGCTTTGGAATAACCTTCAGGGCAAATCACCGCTATTTAGGACAGCCTGTAGTCATTAAAACGCTCAACGAATCTCTGCGGCAGCAACCCAATTTTGCTGAGTTCGATCGCAAGTTTCAAGACGAAGCGAGGCGGTTGGCTTCCTGCGTTCATCCGAATATTGTCCGCGTCAGCGATTTCTTTGTGGAAGACGGGCAGCCTTACATGGTGATGGACTACATAGCCGGTCAGAATTTGGGCGATGTAGTCGGTTCAAATAATCCGCTGCCAGAAAATCTTGCAATTCTCTACATCACTCAAATTGGCGCTGCTTTAAAAGTTGTTCATCAAAAGGGTTTGCTGCACCGAGATGTCAAGCCGCAAAACATTCTTTTGCGCCAAGGTACTCAGGAAGTCGTGCTGATTGACTTTGGCATTGCCCGCGAGTTTACTCCCGGTGCAACCCAAAGTCACACTAATATGGTGTCCGACGGCTACGCGCCGCCAGAACAGTATTTTGCTCAAGGAAAATATACGCCCGCCACAGATGTTTACGGTATGGCGGCGACGCTTTATACTCTGCTGACAGCACAGGTGCCGGTGGCTGCAATTTTACGCACCAGCCAACCGATGCCATCACCCCGCGACTTGCGGCCTGAGCTAAGTGCGGCTGTCAGCTCTGCGGTGATGCGGGGGATGACGGTTGAAGCTCAAAATCGCCCTGCTACCGTCGATGAGTGGCTGTCGCTGCTGCACGGGCAGCCTCCTGGTGCAGCGTCGCCGAGCACCGGGCCGACGGTGGCGGTGATTCCGGGACACGGGCCTCAGTCGCCTGCGGGTTCCAGAACAGCGCCTGCTGTGGTGTCTTCTGGGGGAGGCAACCGCAAGGTTTGGTGGATTTTGGGGTTCGTGGCGATCGCACTTATTGTTGCAGGTTTGGTCGGGATTGCTAGGGTTTTCCTCAGCCGGCCGTCTTCGGAACCCGCACCGGTGGCCCAGGACGATCGCACTTCGGCCCCTGCTGATCCAGACGCGCGCTCACGCCCCGCACCAATTCCCGCGCCGACATCAACGCCAGCGCCGACTCGCAGAGAAACTCCGCCGCCCGCTGCTGAAACACCAGCGCCTGCTGTTGAAACTCCAGCGCCTTCTGTTGAAACTCCAGCACCTGCTGCTGAAACTCCAACACCAGCCCCAGCGCCAACACCAGCGCCTTCTCCGGAGGCTGCCGAACCCACACCAACGGAAAAACTTGTTGACAAAGAGTTGCCGCCAGATCGATCGCCCGCACCCAGCGAACAACCGGGAACCAGTTATCAGAAGACTCCCACCATCCCTGGGTATGCCGTTGGTACGGCGGAAAGTCAGATTTTATCCGAATTGGGAGAACCGACTGACTCTCAAGCGCGGGGCTATTGGCCAAATACTCGCACCGCACTTTACGAAATATTGCCCAATCGGATTACTCTCGGCTACATTTACGATCGCGATTCGGGCCAGCTAGTACAAACAGAGGGTTCTTTTGCCCAGTCCGTGGACGATTTGGTGGTGCGAACCGCCTTGAACGGGATGGTGGGCGGCGCCAGCCGGGAGATTTTGCAAGGCTTGGGCGACGTGCAGCAGCGCCGGAGTAATCGGTTTACGTTTAGGAAGGGTTCGCTCGAAGGGATGATCGAACGCAACGAGCGCGATCGGATTTACATCGGCGTCTGGGACGAAAATTTGCATTAAACTTGGCAGCGCTGACATTTTGCACCCTTGTCAATAAACCTGGGCGGGTTCTGGGGCCCACCCCACAGGAAAACTCAACTCTTGTGGAACAGGCCGGAAAGCCTGTTCAAGAAAATGGTGCAAGATGTAAATATTCCCGACTCAGCTTTGTGCCAAAATCCAAAATCCAAAATCTAAAATCGGTTGACTTGACGCAACACGAAATATTGTCTATCATAAAAGAACACACGAGGGGCTGTAATGGTTTCGACAGGGTGGCGAAAGCTGCTCCGTGATGCAGGTCGAGAGGGAGTCTACTCTCGTTAATATCGGCTCAAAAAAAATAGTAAATGCGAACAACATCGTTCCTTTCGCTCGCAAAGCCGTAGCTGTAGCCTAAAAACTTCTTGAGCTCGGTTTAGAGTGTATGCCACCTCACTCCGTTAAAGGTAGCATAACAACCCCCAACGGATGCCCTAGCTAAACGTTTCTAGTCGGCTAGCTAGGAAAGCAATCACTAGAAAATCCCCCCATTTGGGATAAAGATGGTTCCCGCCCCGAGGATTAGAGGGGATAAACCTGTGAACGATCGGAAGGTAAATACCCGCTTTGGACGGCAGTTCGATTCTGCCCAGTTCCATAAACAAAGTGACGTAAAATCAATGGTTTAAGCCATTTGAAAGCCACTTTACAGCATTAAAAGGGCCCAGAGTTAACTCTGGGCCCTTTTGTTTGGCATTCAATGTTCAATCTAAAACCTAAAATCTAAAATCTAAAATCGATCAGCTCGATCGGCTAAGTAAAAATACATAAATTACCCATCCATTAGCTACGCTGCAGGCTCATATAATTAGAACTTCACCCAGTCTGTGCGTTCTTGGAGCCTGTCGGGCGATATACTATTAGGCGGTAAAGCATTAAAAATCTTTACAAAGACCCCGATTTCTAAGCCTACTCCTACAAAGGACGGGTGAAAAATTATATGCTGAGCGCTCAAAAGCTGGAAAAATGAACCCAGGAATTGACTTACAAGGAAGTTTTGTAGAAGCCCTGATGAATTTGGGCTTACCAGCGGACATCGCCCAAGTGCTTTGGCTACCCCTGCCGATGTTGCTGATGATTGTCGCTGCCGTTTTCGGGGTACTCACTAGCGTCTGGCTGGAACGGAAAATTTCCGCCGCCGCTCAACAGCGGGTAGGCCCGGAATTCATCGGCCCTCTGGGAGTTTTAGCACCCGTTGCTGACGGTCTGAAGTTGGTATTCAAAGAAGACATTGTACCGGCAAAAGCTGACGCGCTACTATTTACCCTAGGCCCGGTAATTGTGGTGATTCCAGTTTTTCTCTCCTACTTAATCGTGCCCTTCGGAGAGCATATGCTGATCGCCGATATGGGGACAGCGATATTTCTGTGGATTGCCCTGTCTAGCATTCAGCCGATCGGCTTGCTGATGTCCGGCTATGCTTCAAACAACAAATACGCCCTCCTCGGAGGACTCAGAGCCGCGGCTCAATCCCTCAGCTACGAAATTCCCCTAGCTTTGGCAGTATTGGCAGTCGTGATGATGTCCAATAGCCTCAGTACGATCGACATCGTACACCAGCAAGCCGGCTACGGCATTGTCGGCTGGAATATCTGGCGGCAACCCGCAGGTTTCCTGATTTTCTGGATTGCAGCACTAGCAGAATGCGAACGCTTGCCCTTTGACCTCCCGGAAGCAGAAGAAGAATTGGTAGCAGGATATCAGACTGAGTACACAGGCATGAAATTTGCTTTGTACTATATCGCTTCCTACGTTAACCTCGTCCTTTCTTGCCTGCTAGTAGCAGTTTTGTACCTCGGCGGCTGGGAATGCCCGATTCCTGTCGAAGTGCTGACAAATGCCCTGGGAGTGAGCGAGACGACTCCTTGGTTGCAGGTAATTACCGGCTTGCTGGGCATTACGATGACCATGTTGAAAGCCTACTTTTTCCTGTTTCTGGCAGTTCTGCTCCGCTGGACTCTGCCGCGAGTTCGGATCGACCAATTGCTAGATTTGGGATGGAAGTTTTTACTTCCCGTTGCTCTAGTTAATTTGCTATTGACCGCAGCTTTGAAACTTGCCTTTCCCTTTGCTTTTGGCGGTTAATTAATAATAGGTAAAGGGCAACAGCTAAACAAAAATAGCTGTTAACCAATTACCTATTATTAATTATCAATCACCAAAAACTCAAGTACAGAGAGAGAACACCATGCTAAAATTCCTCAATCAAGTAGGCGAATACGCCAAAGAGACTCTTCAAGCTGCTAAGTATATCGGTCAAGGGCTATCTGTTACTTTTGACCACATGAGACGGCGGCCGATTACGGTGCAGTATCCTTACGAGAAACTAATTCCTTCGGAACGTTTCCGGGGTCGAATTCACTTTGAATTTGACAAGTGCATCTCCTGCGAAGTATGTGTTCGGGTGTGTCCGATCAACTTACCTGTAGTAGATTGGGAATTTAACAAAGAAACTAAGAAGAAGCAACTCAAGCACTACAGTATCGATTTCGGAGTGTGTATCTTCTGCGGCAACTGCGTAGAATATTGTCCGACTAATTGTTTGTCGATGACAGAAGAGTATGAGTTGGCCACCTACGAACGTCACGAATTGAATTTTGACAACGTGGCCCTCGGACGTTTACCTTACAAGGTTACAGACGATCCGATGGTGACACCGATGCGGGAATTCGCTTATTTGCCGAAAGGTGCGATCGACCCTCATGAAGTTTCCTACACCGATCGCCGCGCCGGTCTGCGTCCAGAGGAAATTATCGAAAAGTAAGTAATTAGTCATTAGTCAGCAGTCATCAGTCATTAGTGAAATAACCAATTATTAATGACTGCTAACTAATGAGTAAAAACGAACAATAGAAAACTAATAATTGAGGATAAAAAATTGTGAATCTAGCTGAAGGGGTTCAAATTGTTTCATTTGGAATACTGTCGGTAATGATGATTGCAGGAGCACTAGGAGTAGTGCTGTTCTCAAATATCGTTTACTCAGCATTTTTGCTGTGCGGCGTATTTACTAGCATTGCCGGCTTGTACTTGTTGCTGAATGCCGACTTTGTAGCAGCAGCGCAGGTATTGATTTATGTTGGCGCTGTTAACGTCTTGATTTTGTTTGCGATTATGTTGGTAAACAAGCGCGAAGATTTCCGCACAATTCCCAACGCTTGGGTACGTCAAATAGCAACAGCAGTAGTTTGCGTAGGCTTGTTTGCGCTTTTGGGTACGATGGTGGTGTCTACTCCTTGGGCTATTGTCGCGACGACGGGAGCACCTGCCGAAAGTTCGATCGTCACTATCGCCAAACATTTCTTCACCGACTTTTTGCTGCCTTTCGAGTTAGCATCAGTGTTTTTGTTGATGGCAATGGTGGGAGCAATTGTGTTGGCGCGCCGCGATTTCTTCCCGGATGAACTGTCAAAGAAGCTATCCGAAACACCTGCTTTGAGTTTACCGGAAAGACCTCGCGAATTAGTTTCTGCCGGAGATGTGTCTTCGCCAGAATCTAAGTAATATTATGGTGCGCTTAGCGCACCATAGTGTTAGTTTTGTAGTAACTTTAGATTGAGACAAAATCGCAAAATTTATGCAACTGCAACTCCAGTATTTCCTGTTATTAGCCGCCGCTCTTTTCTGTATTGGTATTTACGGTTTGATTACCAGCAGAAATGCAGTGCGCGTGTTGATGTCGATCGAGTTGATGCTGAATGCTGTCAATCTCAATTTGATGGGTTTCTCGAATTATCTCGACCCTGTACAAATTAAGGGCCAAGTATTTACCGTGTTTGTAGTTACGGTAGCGGCGGCTGAGGCTGCCGTAGGTTTGGCAATTGTTTTGGCGATTTATCGCAACCGCAATACCGTAGACATGGAAGAATTTAACTTGCTGAAGTGGTAATTCATCAATAGTCATCAGTCAATAGTCATCAGTCATTAGCAACAAACTAATGCAGATTAAAGACTGATGACTAAGGACTAAGGACTAAGAACTAAGAACTAATGACTAATGACTTCTAGTAATTTCTAGAGTAATTCTTCCCCCGAAATCAGGGATGGGGGCAGCAGGTTTCGAGAGTTGTAGTTTAACTTTTTCGACTAACGGTAGTTCTAAAAGCGCTTGAGCAATAGTATCTGCTAGGCGTTCGATTAATAAAAACTTCGAGTCTTTGACTAGCTTTTGAATCAGAGTAATGGCGCTGCGGTAATCAAGAGTATGTTGAATATCATCACTTTTTCCAGCTTGCGATAAATCCAGCCATAGAGTAACATCCACTTCAAACCACTGCCCCAAAACTTGCTCTTCCGGCAGATAGCCCGTATATCCGTAACAGCGAATTCCTGTAAGTTGAATAGAATCCATTTTGCAATAAACTAAAAGTGCGTTGCCTATACCAATTTGTATTAAACCAGATAAAGTTCTCTTTCTCTTCCCTCTCTTTTTTTGCCCTTTTCCTTCTTCCTCTGTGCTCTTTGCGCCCTCTGCGGTTCAATCACTCTTATTCTATCTTAGATTTTATAACTCTCCTCCTTTCTCCAACTTGTCGAGTAAATCCTCAGCAACTTCATACCATTTCCGCCTAATTTCAGCATCTTCTGGCTTTTCTGTCAAGCTGCGCCCTTGTAATTCTGGATATTTATTGTAATATAATTCATCCACTTTTTGATAGAATATATCTTGATTGATGTTGAGATTTTTGCGCCGTTTACCAATCTTTTCTTGACGAATTATTTCGGCTTCCTCTAAGGACGTATCGGGAGGTTGCTGGCGTGAAGAAAATTTAGGTAACTCCGGCAATTTGGGCAACGTCAAACCAGATTTGACTACACTAAAAGCTAACATTCCCGGCAATAAAACCACGCTTAAACTCCCTAGGGTTTTCCAAGGTATTAACTGGAAAATCTTGTTGTTTTTAACAATTTGAGGGTTTGGGTTAACAGGAGTATGATTGCTGGTAGCAGTTTGAGTGGCGTTTTTGAAAGGGCGGCCGACAAAGTTCATTGTCACCATTTGGGAAATTATACTGCCAATGTGAGATAGTTTTGGATCTTTGAGTGCTTCGCGGACTTCTTTTGCGGATTGGTAGCGATCGCCCGGTTGTTCTGCTAACATCCGATCCAATACGCTGGCTAAATTTGGGCTGACACTGACGTGCGATCGCCAATCCCAAGTTTTATTAGTGATATCGTACAATTTTTGAGGCTTTTTGCCGCTTAGCAGTACCAAAGCCGTGACGGCTAAAGCATACAAATCGCTAGCAGCAGAAACTTTCCCCAGTCGCATTTGTTCGGCCGGCGAATAGCCCTGTTTGCCGATCGCCGTATCCGATTGTCCGTTAAACTGAAGTACGGCATTGGCTGCGATTTGTTTGACAGAACCGAAATCAATTAAAAAGGGTAGTTTGTCAGCATCATGCTGAATAATATTATCCGGGGAAATATCGCGGTGAATTAAATTTTTTGAGTGGATGTATTCTAAAATTGGTAAAAGCTGAAATAGCAGTTGAGTAACTTCGGCTTCGGTAAAATTTTTACCTTGCTGCTGGCGCGATATCAATATTTCTTCATAGGTTTGACCCTTGATATAATCTTGTACTAAAAATAAAGATGGATTCCCGCCCAAATCCGTTCGCAGGAGTTCTCGAAACCTGGGAATTTGCGGGTGTTGGAGGTGGTAAAGCATACTCGCTTCGCGATCGAACAATTCGGCCGCTTTCGGGCTGTGAACCACCGGAGAAAACTCTTTGAGTACGCAAGATTCGTTGTAGCGGTTGATGTCTTCGGCGAGGTAAGTGCGGCCGAAGCCACCGCGGCCTAATTCGCGGAGAATGCGGTAGCGTTTTTCGAGAGTCGAACCAGGGGCGAGGAGGGAGGAGTTAGACATAAACAACGGAAATTGTTCGAGTTGGGGAGTCGCCGAGCACAGTATAGCTTATTGTAGCTAAGTTTGTTTGAAGCTCAGGGCGATCGCTTTTTTTTGGGATGGATGAAGGAGAAGAGACACTTTGCTTAAGATTCAGTATTTACAGGCTTTTTTATTGTCGGGTTTGATCGGCTATCGAGGATTTACAAATCTCGATGCGTAAATTCCTTAGCATCTTTCCCTACATAACTCGCGGCAACATGGCCATCTCCAACAACTCGATACTTATAGGTAATCAACCCCTCTAAACCGACAGGCCCGCGAGGTGGCATTTGCTGCGTGCTAATCCCCACTTCTGCACCGAAGCCGTAGCGGAAACCGTCGGCAAATCGAGTAGAACAATTGTGATAAACTCCGGCCGCATCGACTCCATTTAAAAAAGTTTCGGCGGCTTCGCTGTCTTCGGTAACAATGACATCTGTGTGTCTGGAACCGTAAGTATTGATATGGTTAATTGCCTCTTCCACAGAATCTACTATTTTGATTGACAAAATCAAATCGCTGTATTCTGTAGACCAATCCGCTTCATTTGCTTCGGCAATATTTTCTAGGATGGCGCGAGTTTTTTCGTCTCCCCGCAAGTCAACTTTTTTCTGCTGCAAAGCTGCGGCAACTGCGGGCAGGAATTTGGGGGCGATCGCACTGTGGACTAACAAGGTTTCAATGGCATTGCAGGCTGCTGGATACTGAGTTTTTGCATCCACAGAAATCTCTACTGCTTTCTGAATATCCGCCGCTTTGTCTGCGTACAAATGACAAATTCCGTCGGCGTGTCCCAACACAGGAATTCGCGTACTTTCTTGCACAAAACGCACGAAGGAATTAGAACCTCGGGGAATAATCAAATCTACATATTCATCCATTTTGAGCAGTTCTATTGTTTCTTCCCGCGTGGTGAGCAACTGCACGACTTCTGGATTAACAGGAGTTTCTGCTAATGCTTGATGTATCACTTTTGTCAAGATTTCGCAGGAACGGACTGCTTCTTTGCCGCCTTTGAGAATGACGCCATTTCCTGATTTGATTGCCAAGGATACTATCTGAATTAAAGCTTCGGGGCGCGCTTCAAAAATAATGCCTAAAACGCCCAAAGGACAGGTGATGCGCTTCAGAATTAATCCTGTATCCAATTCACGGTGGATTTGCACGGAACCTACGGGATCTGGTAGTTTCGCAACGTCGCGCACGCCCGCGATCGCACTTTTCAACTTGCTCTCATCCAACTTTAGGCGATCGTACAGCGGTTTCGCAATTCCATCCACCTCAGCCGCCTTGCAGTCAGCCGCATTCGCCGCCACAACATCCGGCGCAGCAGCTTCTAAAGCTTTAGCTATAGCCTCAATAGCTTGATTTTTGGCATCAGCGGACAAAACTGCCAATTTTCTAGCAGATACGCGCGTTTTTTGGGCAATTTCAATAATAGACATGGCAGTAAATTTTAAATAGTTTTGAGTGTTGGGTTTTGAATTTTGAGTTGTGAATTGAATCCGCACAAATAAATTTCGGGGCGGTTTTCAGTCTTAACAATTCTAGAGGAAATTCTATATTTTTGTTGAGACCCCTTACAGCAATCCGCATTAACAGGTTAAAACAGTCAAGTATAGATAAAATCCCACGGTCATTTCCATTTGTCAATAACCTTTGGAGAGTATTATGTCATCTCACGCCCCTTTACGCAAGGCAGGGCGAGCCGCCAAAGCCGGCGTTAAACTGATACAGAAAACAGGCGGAAATTTAGTTTTAGCTTCCGGCGTCACCATCAGCCTGCTGTTTGGTATGGTGCTAGCGCTATCTTTAGCATCAGTTTTAATTCTCAACAGTCCCGATCCAGTCGCCGGATTGGCGATCGCACTTCCGATCACTCTAATTTTTAACCTTGCTACTTTTTTCCTATCGCCTTACTTGATGGACTTAACCCAAAATTGGCTCTACCATACTCGCTGGGTTTCCCTAGCAGAAATAGAAAGCCTAAGTCCCGAAACAGCGAAAGTTATTAAGAAGGTTTGCAAGCAGAAAAAACTCCAGCAGCCGCGTTTAGGAATTATCGACGACCAAAACCCTACTGCTTTTACTTACGGTTCCTTTCCAAACAGCGCTCGCTTAGTCGTCAGTCAAGGTCTTTTTACCTATTTAGACGACGAGGAAATTGCCACTGTTTACGCCCACGAACTCGGTCACATCGTCCACTGGGACTTTGCAGTAATGACTTTAGCTTCGACTTTGGTGCAGATTACTTATTTAATTTACACAACAGCTCAAAGGATGGGTCGAAGTGGTGGCGACAAAGCTAAAGATGCGGCCGGTACTGTAGCTGCTGTTGCTTATTTATTTTACATCGCTGGCACTTATTTATTGCTGTATTTGTCCCGGACGCGAGAATATTTTGCCGACCATTTTGCAGCCGAAACAACCGGAAATCCCAACGCTTTGTCTCGCGCTTTGGTAAAAATTGCTTACGGTATTTTGGAAGAAGGACAAAGAGCCACCGAACCCAGCCGCTTATTAGAAGGAACTCGCGCTTTAGGCATTTACGATGCCAAAGCTGCCACCTCTACCGGCACTGCTTACAGGATTACTTCAGAACCCGAAAAAATTGGGCGAGTGTTTTTGTGGGATATGTTTAATCCCTGGGGTTGGTGGATGGAGTTGAACTCTACTCACCCGCTGACTGGTAAACGAGTGCGCGCTTTGAGCACTTATGCCGAACAATTAGGCTTGGATATTGAGTTTGACATGGGCCGGATTGTCGGCGAAGGCAACGATTTGAGCAAGCGGAGATTGTACGGCAATTTTGTGTTCGATTTGCTGCTGTACAGTGCAGAAACTCTGGGCTTAGCGGTGGGTTTTGCGATCGGCATTTCCCTGTATGCTGTAAACCCGATGATGATGGTTGCTTGTCCTTTAATCGGTTTGGGTGCGGGAATTTTGCTCAAGACTTTGGTGATGTTCCCCAATTACGAAGAAGCAGAACACTTGGATGTTTTAACCTTAATGTCTGACCCTTATGCAAGTCCTTTGCGAGGTCAACCGGCGCAACTGCAAGGGGAATTAATTGGTCGCGGCGATGCCGGTTATACCTTCGGCTCTGATTTGAAACTGCAAGACAGAACGGGAATGATTTATCTGCGCTATGCTTCTCGTTTTGGGCCAATTGGTAATTTTTTGTTTGGCATGAAACGGGTTAAAAGTTTGATTGGAATGGATGTTAGCGCTTTGGGTTGGTTCCGCCGGGGTGTTGCACCTTGGATGGATTTGATTCAGCTTGAAAGCGATAGCGGTACTACGGTTAAGAGTTATCACCGCTTCTGGTCTGTTGTGATGGGTATAGCGGCGATCGCGATCGGTATTGTCTCGCTATTTATATAATTTCCTGCTTAAAAGTTGAAACGAATAAAGTCCTTACTACCAACAGGTTCATAGTAAAGACTTTATTCGCCTTAAGTCAGGGTTAAGCAGGAAAGCATTCGTGCCAACATAAGCAGTTGAGAGATTAACCTCTTCCTGATTAGAATCCCTGAGTGTTAAACCAGGGGCTTAACTGATGACTGAGGATTATTAGGTGGTTTAGCTGATTTGAATTCCGGTGTGGAAGACAATTGCTTCAGGTCGATGAATACCGAAAATTGGCTGGTATCTAACAACCCAGAATTAGGCTGTTTTTTCTTCTGCAATTGTTGGCTTACAGCACAAAGTTGGCACATAATTTTAGCTCTTGTTGATGATATAATAGTTGTTCTGGAAATCATGGGCGAGTTGCCTGATTTCAACGCTGCTAAACCCAGCTTCGCTCAACATTTGCAGCGCTTTTTCTTGACCCCACATCGCGCCCAATCCCATGCCGCCGTAGGCTAAAGAAACAGTCATGCAGTGCATACAAGAAATGGTGTACATCAAGGGTCCAATGGGATGTTCCATGTTACCGCCTACATCCGTGGTGCCGCGGATATCTTGCATCAGGTAAACGCCATCGGATCGCAGCGCATTGTAGATGTTTTGCAGCACAACATCTGGTCGGGCTTGATCGTGAATGGCATCGAATGTGGTTATCAAATTGTAGCGATCGCACTCCTCCAATGTCGCGGCATCCTTCACCTCAAACTGGATATTATGCAACTTCCGCAATTGCGCTTCGGTGTTGGCAGTGGCGATGGCTTCTCCCGAAAAATCATAGCCTGTGAATCGGCTATTCGGAAAGGCTTCAGCCAGCTTGTTGAGTGCTCGCCCGCTACCGCAGCCGACATCTAGCACCTCAATACCCTTTTCCAACGCTTCGGTAAGCCCGGGAATTAGCGGCAGAATGTGGTCAAATAGAGCAGATACCACGGTTTGACCGCTATCTTCTGCCATCACGGCATGAAAACGTTTGAATTCTGAGTAGGGTACACCGCCGCCTTTGTAGAAACAATCAATAATCCGATCTTCCACCGATGCCAACACCGGAATGAATTGAGCAAAGGGGGCAATGTTGTCAGAAGCCGCAGCCCGTGTCAGGAATGCTGCAGATTCTGTCGGCAAAGTGTAGGTTTTGTCGATCGAATTATAATCCACTAAGCGACCCGTTACCATTGCACCGAGCCATTCCCTCACGTAGCGTTCGTTCAATCCGGCAGCATCGGCAATTTGTTGACTGGTAGAGGGCGGCAATTCTGCCATTGTGTCAAACAGTTCGGTGCGATGCCCGATCGAAATCATGACGGAGAGTGCGCCACTGTTGAGAATGTCCAGCATCCGTCCGGCGAATGCTTCTGCTTTGGTTTGATCGAATGTTTGTGTCATCATAATTTAACAGTGATGGTATTCAAAAGTTTCTATTTGGAAGATTGGATGTTGCCAGGGGTACGAGCGTCAGATTCCTGCCCGTCAATTCAACATTTCACCTATTTGTTCTTGCACCCAAGTTTCAAACAATTCGCGGAGCAAACGTTGACGCATCGCTAAATCGAACTGAGCCGGAATCAATGTTTCTAATCTGACGATCGCCAGCCATCCTTCTACAGCGATAGGATGCCAAAGCTGACCGGGCCGGCTTATCGCCAACAGATGCGCCAAATTCGGGTGGATAGTGCAGAGTTCGGCCGGGCCAACGATTCCATTGACTTGAGCTTCTGGGCCTTGGGAATACTCGCGCGCCAGTTCGGCAAAGGATTGCTCTTTTTCTTGAATCCGAAAATACAGTTCTCGCGCCATTTCTGCGTCTTTAACCCGAATCAAAGAATAGATGACTCGATCTAGCGATCGCTTGCGCTGCAGAAAATAGGACTCTAGTTTGTGATGCCAATTTTGGTGTTTGAATTTCTCAATTTTGAGCAGCCGCGGAATGAAAACAGTCTCTAAAAATTCCCGACTCATCCCGTGCTGTTTTAGCCAAATCTGTTGTGTGGTTTCGTCCAGCAGTTGATTTTGTTCGTAGAACTGCTGGCGGACATTTGTGATTTCTTCAGGGGTGCAATCGATGGGGGCGATCGCTTCATCAATGATGCTCTCGCGACATAATTGGGGCAGCATTTGGTAGCTGGCAAGTCGAGGGATAATTCCCTCCCCATTAATTGTGCGATTTCCTATTTGTAAAACTGCGTTCATATAGCAGAAGGAAGTTCGGCAACGAGCAATGTACGGGATGTAACGGAAAGAAGGAAGAACACGAATTTTGACTTCGACCTCTGAGATTCAGATCCCCCTAAATCCCCCTTAGAAAGGGGGACTTTGAATGCTCTTCCCCCTTCTTAAGGGGGGTTAGGGGGGATCTCCCGGTTTAAAAACACACTTTAGCTGCTACACAGGAGCCATATTCAAGTTGTAGCTGCTACCGCCACTGTGTTGATAGACTTGGAGATAGTAGGTGCTACCTGGAGTCAAGAACTGAGTAATTGACTCAGATCGGTTGCCAGTGGCAGTTGAACTTACAATCACTTCACTTGCATCGACCACTGAATCGTTATTTCGATCGTTAATCAGCCGTATATCCATATCGCTAGTGCTATTTAAACCACTGAGATTAAAGCGGAAATTGCGGCTTGAGTTGACAGCAAAATGGTAGCTATCAGAGGTATCAGAGTTAACGATCGCTTCGTTGAAGGTGCGGGAAGCAGTCAGGGTTCCCACCTCTGTCTCCGCTGTGACTAGATTGCTGGGTTTGCTAATGGCATTGGTTGATACTCTCAAATCGTATTCGGTATTAACAGTACCAACTCGATCGACTTCAATTAGGTAGCTGCCTGCATCAACGTTGGTAAGGCCAGATGACACGTTAATTGAGTCAGGTTGGTTGCCAAAACGAGTTGATGCTGAAATCTGTGAATCGTTGGTATCGCGTATACCATTGCCGTTGAAGTCTCGGAACAATCGAACATCGGCATTAGCGCTCATATTCGTCAGGGCGATGTTGATATTGTTATCGTTCTCCAGACGAAAACTGTAGGTATCTTTAATATCGCCGTTGCCCACGAATTCACGCTTGCCTACGGGATTAGCATTGCTGATTAAGGTACCAAGGTTAAATTCAGCCATTTTGTTTCTCCTTAAAGTGTAAAGGGATTAGTTAATTTGCTGGTTGTTTGCTTAACTTGATATCAATCTAACGAGGCGATCGTTCCGAAAGCGTTCCGAAAGCGTTCTCGAACCGTTCCCAAAGCATCCAAGCGATCCGAGGCACGAATTCAAGGTCTCAGAACTTCCGCAGACCAAACGCGATCGAAGGGAATTCCAGCTTTACCGTGGGCTTCTCGAATCACTTCCGCATCGGGCGCGTTCAGTTCCCACAGGACACGAGTTTTATCCTGCGACGCATAGGAACCCACCCATTCAATACCTCGTTCCTGATAGCACGGTAAAATTAATCGCAGGGCTTCGTTCCACTCTTCATCGGTAAAGCCATTCGGATAGCTTCCCTCCAACAGCTTGAGGATTGGTTCGTTCCATACAGGTGGTACACCTTCAGGTTCAATAACTTGGGCTGTCCAAACCTTGCTAAACCCAACATCAGCTTGGCGATAAGCTTGTCGCACAGACTCTGCATCTGGTGCCTCAAAAGTGCAAATCATGCGATGGCGATCGGCTGATAGTAAAGAGTAGCGCCACGTGCCATTTCTTGCCCCAAGACAATCCAAAACTCGCGTATCAGCTAACATTTCTGCGGTTATCGGTCGATCGGCAACGGTTTCAACTTTGATAAGAGACATAATTACTTCCTCTTAATTAGTAATGACTGTTGACTGTTAACTGTTGACTGTTAACTAATGACTCATGACTAATTGTAGCGATTGATGATTTTCCTCACTCTCACCCGAATTTTTTCAGCGCCTCGCAGTGGACAAAGTGAGCGAGTTGTCATCCCCCTAGCATAAACGTGGGTAAAGTCTGCTCTACGCTCGTTCTCAGCCAATTTGTAAATGATAGTGCGATCGCACAAAAATATCAGAAAATTAAGTTCTTGCCTGATGGATCTCTTGAGCAGTCCTCAATCCAGATGCTAATGCGCCCTGCATCCATCCCCTCGTAGTAGAAGTGTGTTCTCCAGCAAAATAGACTTTACCTTCCGACTTTCCAAGTTCATCAAAAAACTTTTTTTCTTGCTCTTCAGTCGGGTATGCCCAACCTGACCTCGACCAAGGGTCTTTAGCCCAAGAATAACTGGTCATCTTGCCCTGATAAGCACTGATACCAGGGAGAATCTTTTCCCATCGCTGTAGTAATTGAGGCAATTGTTGTTCTGGGGCGAGGGCATCCATAGCAATGGCATTTTCCCCTTTCAGATAAGCTTCCAAAATACCTGTTTTTCCAGGAAAATCCCAACTTGGTTGCCACAGTTCTTCAGGACGATCGTCAAACAACCCCCAACCATTCAATCCTTCTTTTTCCCAGAATCTTTCGGAGAATTCAACAAACATTCGTGTCGCTGCGCGATAATTATAACCCCCAGCGATAGCAAGCTGTTTTTGAGGTGATAGTGGAGGCTGAAAGTTGATCTGTCCCAAGACTGGCAAGGGAACAGTACATACTACACAGTCTCCAGTGTAGTGCTGTCCTGATTGGCACAAGACTTGAACCCCTGAAGAAGTTTGTTCAATGCGAGTAACCGCAGATCCTAGATGAATTTTATCAACTAGAGCCGTAGCAAATGCTTGTGGTAATCTATCTGAACCTTGAGCAATTTTAGCAACTTTTGATAGGTCTCCGCCCGGTATAATTTTAGCTAAATCATCAGCAGGAATCAGAAGACGTTGCCCATTTTTCACGGAAATGTAAAGCCCATCCGGTGGTAAAAAACGCTTCAGAGTCAAACCAAAATGTTGAGCATAGCCAAGTGTTAAATTGTGATCGGATGGAATTCTTGCTGCTCCTGCTTCTACAAAATGATTATCACTAAAATTGCCTCGCAAGGTCAAAACTCTCCCTCCTACTCGCTCACGGGCTTCTAAAACCGTTACTGTATGACCTACTGCTGCTAACTCGTAAGCGGCAACCAAACCAGACAACCCCGCTCCGACGACGATCACTTTCTGAGAGGATAGTCCTTTCTCTAATGCTCCTGGAGTTCGAGAGTTTTGGGCTTTAACTTGAGCATGGGCTATTGCCGCACCAAACGTTACAGCGCTACTTAATAGAAATTGACGGCGATTCATTTTAAACATAGCGGTCTAGCAAATAATTACAGTAATACTAAAGGTTTTGCCTAACTTAGCAAAAAAGCGGAATATGAAACAATTAGCAAACAAGCGGAAGAGTTTAAAAAATTAGATGAGCGATATGAAGTAAAGTAAAGTTCCCTGTGATGAACACCATCCCTAATTGCAGTTCGCTACAACTAATAACTAATGACTAAATCTGTTCGAGCGCCCGATCGACCTCGGTGCAAGCGCGGAAACTCAGCGCAGGACGATAGATGCGATCTCGCAGCGATTCAAACCGCGCAGTCGCCCCTTCTCGATCGCCCAAAGCTAAAGCACCCTGAATCAAAATTGCCCAAGCCAGAGCAATCTCGCTGGGATGATCGACCGTCTGAGCAGCTTCTAAAGCAGCTTCAGCGCGGGCTGTTGCCAAAATGAGTCGATCGCACTCTAAATCGACTTGAGCCGCCCCAATCAGCACGTAAGACAGCATCCGTTTGGCATCCACCTGCTGCAAAGTCGCGATCGCCCGCTCCAAACCAGCATCGGCTCCAATTTGCTGAAGCTGATAGTTTGCTAAAGCTAAAAGCGCATTAGCCACCGCCCCTTCACTGCCTTCGCCTTGGATTTTGGCGGATACGATCGCCATTTCCTGACAATAAGGCAAGGCCGCAGCCGGATCGCCCGCTTCCATTTCCGTCATCGCCAAATAGCTGAGGTTATAAAACTCGCACCAGCGATCCTGCTGGGCCGCAGCCAATTGCCACGCCTGTTGCAACAGAGTTCGCGCTTCCGCATAGTTCCCGTGATGGCGCTGTACAGCCCCCAACCCTTGGGCAATTCCGATGTTTTTAGCGCCAACTCTCCCCGCCAGGGACTGCGCCTCCAGCAACAATGCTTCTGCCCGCGTCATTTCCCGTCCAATTTCCGCCAAGCAAGACCCGCTATATACCAGCAATCGCACGGCAGTAGCTGGACTCGATGCCCGACTTACCTCTGCTGCCCGCAGCGAGTGTTGGTGAACGTTGGCGAAATTGCTGCGATCGAAATGCAAGATCACCAATGCCTCAAGTCCCGTGGCTTCTGCTTCTTCTAAACCTAGAGCATTGGCTTCATCGATTAAGCGGTGCACCTCGCTGTCGAGTTGAGAAACGCGATCGCCCGTAACGCCTGCGATCGCGCTAACCCGCAGCAATTTTAAATGCAATTGAATGCGAGTGCGATCGTCAAGTCCTTGACACTGATCGATCCCAAGCTGAGCCAATTCTGATGCTTCCGCGTAGGCAAACAATTTCAAGCAACGTTCTGCTGCCGACAAGGCGCTAGACGCGGCCAATCCGCGATCGCCCCCGAGGGCCGCGTGACGGGCAATATCGCCAGCCCAGGCGCCGTCTGGTGTGGAGAGTTGATTCAATTTATGGGCAATTTGCAAATGGATCAAATGGCGGCGCGGTTGTGACAACTGCCGGTAGACAGCCTGACGCACAATATCGTGAGCAAAGTCATAGCCGATTTCGTCACCGATAGAGGCGCTGGGACGGATAATGGTTTGTTGTTCGAGCTGTTCGATCGCCATCAGCAATTTGGGCAGCGGATAGTCTGCCACATGAGCCACCGCTGTCGGTTTGAAGCTCCGCCCCAATGCTGCCGCCCAAGGCAAAAATTCGCGAGCCATGTCATCTAATTGGTGGAGACGATCGCGGATCAAAGCTTCCAAATCCTGCCCGTGAGTCGAGTGATCCTGGCCCAGCGCGCGGGCAACCTCCAGCGCAAACAGGGGATTTCCCCCACTGTCAATAAATACACGATTCACAACTTCTAAAGACAAATTTGTCTGATCGAGGGTTGGAACACTGCGAATCAGTTCAGCCGTTTGTTCTCGATCCAAAGGATGCAATTCCAGGCTGAGCAGCCGTCGCTCTCGTCTCAGGGCCTGCACCACCCGCCAGATGGCTAAATTCTCCTCTAGTTCCCTGGAACGCCCGGTGCAGGCGAATAAAACCGGCTTATGACTCAGCAAGCGGATGGCGTAGTGCAGCAATGCCGATGAAGCTTCATCGATCCACTGAATGTCATCTAAAATTACCAGCACCGGAGTTCGATCGGCACATTCAGCCAGCAGTTGCACCACTGCATCAAATAGATGACTGCGTTCGCGCAAGGGTGCCAAAGGCATATCGGGCGAGGCTGGCGCTGGTTGACCGAGTTCTGGGAGCAAGAAACCTAGCTCCGGCGGAATGTTGCCTGTGGAGGGCATCGCGAGCGATCGCAGCGCATCGATCCAGATGCCGTAGGGTCGCACCATCTCTGCCGCAAATCCGCGTCCCCACAGCACTTGTACCGCCTGTGCCGTCGATCGCAGCTCCTCCAGCAAGCGAGTTTTGCCGATTCCGGGTTCGCCCGCGAGCAAGAGCACTGGCGATGCCTCAGCGTGAGCGATCGCGCCGCATTTCCCAAGCAGTATGGGGTTTGCCCACTGTTGAATCGATGCCCATTCGCGATCGCGCCCCACTAGAGGCGACAAAGCCAAAGGCGAGGGAAACAAAGCCGTTTGGGGCGGCCCGGCGGACTGAGAGGATGGTTGAATGTCGGGCGCTGCGTCTTCCAGCAACAGTTGCTCGTAGAGCTTGCGAGTGCTCGCACTGGGGTCTACTCCTAGTTCCTCGCGCAGCAAAGTCATGCAGCGGTGGTAGACTTGCAGTGCATTGGCGCGATCGCCGTTCAAATGGTGCGATCGCATCAAAGCTGCGTAGCTGGTTTCGTGCAACGGATCGATCTCCAGTAAGCGCTGTGCAGAGCGGATTGCAGCCCGATAATCACCCTGAGCTTCCGACAGGCGAGTCAGAGATTCGAGCGCATGAAGCAATTTCTGTCGCAGGTGTTCGCGCTCTGGAAAAATCCACTCATCCTCACAACTCGGCAGCAAATCACCGCCGTAAAGTGCGATCGCTTGCTCCCAGGCTGTTCTGGCACCGTTAACATCTGCGGCTCGTTCCGCTGCTTCTGCTGCGGCGAATGCCCGTTCAAACTCAGCCACATCCAGCACGAAAGGCGCATGGGGATTCCATTGCAGGGTTTTGGCATCCGCCAGCAGGTAGCGATCGGCCTCGGGGAGTCCCTGACGCAGGTGATGCAGTTCCCGGCGCAAGTTGGTGCGAGCTTGGGCCTCCGTTGAATCTGCCCAGAATTGAAAGGCAAGCCGCTGACGGGTTTGCGGGATATCGCGGTGCAGTACCAGGTAAGCCAACAAAGCTTGCGGGCGCTCTGCGGTGACACCGACAATGGGCTTGTCTGCACAGGAAAGGCAGAATCCGCCTAGTAGTTTGATATCTAAGGTAGAAAGCATATAGCTAGATATTATTTGTGATTTTAATCCATGCTCCGGCGTGTTAAGTTCAGGAATGTCAGCAGGTGGCGATCGCTAATTGAAATGACATTGCTATACTATGTTATCCGCGCGGCAGTATGTTGGAAGCCACAATTTGGTATTCTTAATATAAATGTAATATAGGTACGGTATGATCGCTTTTACTACGACTCTCACTCAATGCAATTAACAAGGCAAACATGATCGCCAAAATTGCTACCTTCAGCCTCTTGTTTATAGTTTTGACTCTAGCATTCAGCAACACGCTTTTCAAAAATCATCTGTTAAAACCTTTCAAGGACAGCAATTTGTCCAACCAGTTAACATCTGATTTGACCAACTTGACCGCCCAAACGGAAAGCCAGGACAAAAAAAATACCATGCAACGTATTCTCGATGACAGCGCGAAATTAGAAAAACTAGCTGGGGATTTCCAATTTATAGAAGGCCCGATTTGGCATCCAGACGGCTTTTTGCTGTTCAGCGATATTCCCGCCAATATTATCTATAAATTTACCTCAAACCAGCAAGTTGAGGTATTTCGCCGCCCTTCGGGAAAAGCCAACGGGAATACTTTAGACAAAGAAAACCGCTTAATTACTGCCGAACACGAAAATCGCCGCGTATCGCGCACTGAAAAAGACGGCAAAGTTATCACATTGGCGGATAGATACGAGGGAAAAAGGCTCAACAGTCCGAACGATTTGGTTGTTAAATCCGACGGTAGCATTTATTTTACAGATCCGTCCTACGGTGTTAGTAAAGACCAGGAAGAATTGGGTTTTTACGGTGTTTACAGGCTGGCACCCGACGGGAAATTAACTCTGCTGGTTAAGGATTTGGTGCTGCCAAATGGCATTGCCTTTTCACCAGACGAGCAAAAGCTTTATGTTAACAATTCGGAAGCGGGATACATTGCTGTTTTTGATGTAAAACCGGACGGAACTGTTACCAACCAGCGGCTTTTTGCGGAGTTAAAAGATGCCGCCACTAAAGGCGGAGTTCCCGACGGTTTAAAAGTTGATTTAGAGGGGAATGTTTACAGCACCGGGCCGGGGGGAGTGTGGATTTTATCGCCCGATGGCAAGCTTTTGGGGAGGATTTCTGTACCTGAGACGGCGACTAATTTGGCTTGGGGAGAAAGCGATCGCAAAACGCTTTATATTACGGCAAATACAAGTCTGTATCGGATTCGCCTTAAAATTGCGGGTGTGCGGGCTGGAAAATGATCTAAAATCGGGCGAACTTGAAAGTAAAGCGGTTTTTATTAGGGGTAATTGACCGGACATGATATAATCGTAGGTTTGAGAATCAGTCATTCCCGATTCTTTAATCTCGAATCTCAAATCTCTAATGGTATTAATAGCTCGGTTGCACAAATTTCTAACTGCTACAGTCGATCGCAAATCCCGATCGCACACAATATTTTGGTTGACTTTGAGCTTGACATTTGCTGCACTTTATGGTTTTTTAGGACTCAAGCAAGCCTTCAGGGCCGAGTATATAGTGCAAGACGATGCGAGGCAGCACGTTTTCTGGATGATGCGGTTTGTCGATCCTGAATTATTCCCCAACGATTTCATTGCTAATTACTTTCAATCAGTCGCCCCCGCAGGATACAGCACGCTCTACAAATTAGCCGCAACATTTGGCATTCATCCGCTATTTTTTCACAAAATATTGCCGCTATTTCTCGCGTTAATCTCGACTTATTACTGTTTTGGCCTGTGTCTAGAAATGCTGCCAGTGCCGATGACTGGATTTATTGCATCTTTGCTGTTAAATCAGCATATGTGGATGACTGATGATTTGGCTTCCACAACGCCAAGAGCTTTTATATATCCGATATTTCTCGGTTTTTTATATTATTTGTCGCGCAGTTCGTTGCTGCCTTGTTTGGGAGCGATCGCACTTATCGGACTATTCTATCCTCCTTACGCCTTGGTTGCTGCCGGAATTTTAGTTTTGCGCCTGCTAGCCTGGAAAAACGGCGGTTTGCGCTTGTCGGGCGATCGAACTAATTACCTATTTTGCACTACAGGTTTGGGAGTTATTTTTCTAGTAATGCTGCCCTATGCCTTAGATAACTCTGAATTTGGCCCAACTTATACCGCAGCAGAAGCGAAGCCAATGGTCGAATTTGCAGCAGACGGCAGAAATCCTTTTTTTCATCCAAACCCCAAAGATTACTGGTTGACAGGGCGGGGCAGCGGGATGTTTCCCAAGTCGCTGTTTACGCCTGTAACTCACTGTGTCGGGCTGTTATTTCCGCTGCTGCTATTTTTGCGATCGGCTTTTCCCTTAGCCAATCAGATTCAAAGCAAAATCTGGCTTTTGCTTCAGCTCTTTTTAGCATCCTCGGCGATGTTTTTTGCGGCTCATGCTACCATTTTTAAGCTGTATCAACCAGGTCGCTATACTGCCTACAGCTTGCGATTTATTGTTGTGTTGATAACGGCGATCGCCCTCACTTTAATTATCGATGGAGTCGGTCATTGGGCAGCAACAAGCGCAACAAGATTTGATGTAAAAAACCTAGTTGCACTAATTACGACAGCGACCATCGCTGTCGCAGTCGTGCTTTATCCCTGCTTTGCCAAAAAATTTCCTACAGTCGGATATGTAGAAGGTAAAATGCCGAGTTTGTACAAATTTTTTAAGCAACAACCTAAAGATATCCTGATTGCTTCGATCGCGACCGATACGGATCATTTGCCAACATTTAGTCAGCGTTCGGTTCTGGTGGCCAAGGAATATGCAGTGCCTTATCAGAAAGGCTACTACAGCAAATATCAACAGCGACTTAACGATTTAATTCGCGCTCAATACACTCCCGATAGAGCTGTATTGCAAAGTTTCATTACTAGCTATGGAGTTAATTTTTGGATGCTCGATCGCAATGCTTTGACTCTTCAGTATATAAAGGATGATGGCTGGCTAAATCAATTTGATTCTACACCGGAGGCGAGGCTTTCTCTAGAACAAGGGAAAATTCCCGCCTTAGCTTCAGCAATCACAAGCTGTGCTGTTTTTCAAAATGAAATTGTCGTGGTTTTGGATGCGTCTTGTATTGTGAAATAAACTGGAATTAGGACGGCTCACACCCAGAAAAAAATGCCATAACATCCCCGAACTGAGAACGAGAAAAAAATCGACTTTATTGACTAAAAATCTTGATTTTTAGGTTAAACCGGAGGCAAGAAACCCGGTTTCTGACCAAAGAATTAATAGTTTAGCGATTTGTAGTGCCAATCCCCTTGCGGTTGCCACTCCTGATGAGTGATGTTGCGGATATCGGGCAATTAAATAATCTCCGCAATCAAAGGTGAATATAGATCCGGGGTCAAGTTCGCAGACAATGAAAATTGCACAAAAGCTCGATCGCCAATTATCTCTTGGGCAAAAACATGACAACACTTTACGTCAACCCGCAAACAGGCAGCGATTCCGCAGCCGGCAGCCAATCAGCCCCATTCAAAACTATAGCCCGCGCGATCATCGCCCGCGCTGCATCGGGAAGCACTATTGAGTTAGCACCGGGAATTTACAGCGCTGCTAGTGGCGAAAAATTCCCCTTGGAAATTCCCTCTGGAGTAAAAGTTATTGGCAATGAAGCTAACAAAGGTAGAGGCATTCTGATTCAAGGCAGCGGCAAATTTGTCAGTCCCACCGCTGCGGGTCAAAATATCACGATACTGCTAGCAACTAATTCGGAATTGCGCGGAGTAACTGTTACTAATCTCGATAGTCGCGGCACGGGAGTCTGGATTGAGTCAACTTCTCCGACTGTGGCTAACTGCACTTTCACACTTTGTAAGGGCGAAGGCGTTTTTGCCACGGGCACTGCTAATCCTGCGATTCTCGACAACATATTTGTGGAAAACTCAGCCGCTGGCGTAATTACGGCGGGAACTGCTAAAGGAGCAATACGGCGCAATATTTTTCAAAAGACGGGTTTCGGCATTTCTCTGCAAGCTCAGTCGGCTCCTTTGATTGCTAATAACCAAATTTTGGAAAATCGATCCGGTATCGTTTTAGCGGGGGAATCTCAGCCGATTTTGCGTAAGAATCGCATTGAAAAAAATACCGAAGACGGTTTGACTGCGGTGGGGAAGTCGCTGCCAGATATTGGTACTGCTCAAGATTGGGGCGGCAATATTTTTCAAAATAACGGTGAATTAGACTTGCAAAACGCGACTGGGGTTAAGATTTCTGCGGTGGGAAATCAGCTCAATTCTTCGCGGGTGAAAGGTTTATTTGATTTGGGCAATGTGACGCCAACTCCGACTCCTGGCAAGCTACAGTTTAGTGACATCACCACGCATTGGGCCAAGGATTTTATCGATCGCTTGGCAAAGATGAATATTGTTAGCGGGTTTCCCAACGGCACTTTTCAGCCTTACGAGATTGTAACTAGAGCTCAGTATGCGGCTATGCTGGCGAAGGCGTTTGAATTGGTGCCGCGCCGTGAGGCGACGGTTTTTAAGGATGTGGCGGCGGATTTTTGGGCCAAGGGAGCGATCGACCAAGCTAATCGAGCTGGCTTTTTGGCTGGATATCCAGACAGCACGTTTCGCCCGGAGCAGAATTTGACTAGAGTTCAGGCGATCGTTTCTTTGGTAAACGGCTTGCAGTTGGCGGGGGGCAACCCCAATTCTTTGAGCGTTTATGTCGATCGAGCTCAGATTCCCAGTTTTGCCACCGACGAGATAGCAACCGCCACAGAGCGCAAAATCGTGGTCAACTACCCCGCGCGCGAAAAGATTTCCCCCGCCCACGACATCACCCGCGGCGAGATATCCGCCCTCATCTACCAAACCCTGGTAGCCACAAAGCGGGCCGATCCTATTAACTCTCCTTACATCGTCTAAGGGAATTGGAAGACAAGGGAGAGAAGAACTTGGGGTACAAAGAACCAACCCATATCCCCTCGCCCTTGTCTCCAATTGCCTCACTCTCACTCACTTTCACCCACTCTCACCCACTGCCACTCTCCCAAGTCTTGATTTGCGAGTACCCGAATCGTTTTATGATTAAACATTAAGAAATTAAGCAATCCTTAAGGTTCGACTGTCAAATTATGGCTAAAATTCAATTCTCTCGGGGTATAGACGAAGATGCTGTGCCCGAAGTGCGCCTAACCCGTTCTAAAACGGGAGCTCAAGGCACTGCCACGTTTATCTTTGAAAATCCCAAAGCTCTCAGCAACACCAGTACCGAAGACATTACTGGAATGTACATGATCGACGAAGAAGGCGAACTCCTCACTCGCGAGGTTAAGGCTAAGTTCATCAACGGTCAGCCTGCAGGTTTGGAAGCTCTTTATCTAATGAGAAGTCCCGCAGAATGGGATCGATTTATGCGTTTTATGGAACGCTACTCGGAATCAAACGGCTTAGGATTTAGCAAGGCATAATGGGTAGTTGGTAATTGGTAATTGGTAATTGGTAGTTAGCCGATCGCCGGTTGCCGGTTGCCGATTGCTTAGAAGAAGAAACTATGACGCAAATTCCTCACCCCGACTTATCTAAAATAACCGTAAACTGCGCTATCATTACTGTTAGCGACACCCGCTCGGCGGAAACAGACAATAGTGGCTTGTTAACTAAGAAGCTGCTAAAAGATGCGGGTCACTCTGTGGTAGCTTACACTGTTGTTAAAGATGATGCGGCCAAAATTGTATTGCAAATGCAGGCTTTTTCCCAGCGTGAAGATGTGGATGCAATCATTTTTAACGGCGGCACGGGCATCGCTCCCCGAGATACGACTTATGATGTGATGGAGAGTTTGCTAGACAGGATTTTACCAGGATTTGGTGAAATATTTCGGTTTTTGAGCTATCAAGAAATTGGTTCGAGGGCGATCGCCTCTCGCGCAGTTGCAGGGGTGTATCAAGGCAAGTTAGTCTTTTCTCTTCCGGGCTCTAGCAATGGTGTAAAACTAGCTGTGGAAAAGCTAATTTTACCTGAATTAGTTCACTTGGTGACGCAGTTGCGGGGAGGGTGAGAGCGAAAGTTCGGTTAATGGACTGACAATCAAGAAATTTGGTTACAAGTCGCCCGAGGCATCCGTGGAGCGAGAAAAAAGCTTTGAATCCTCATCGCAAGCCGCCGGGTTTAGCAGTAAGGTCGCTTTCTTCAACCTAAAATCTAAAATCTAAAATTGACTGAGTGCATTCACCGCAAGAAACGGGTGGCTTTGAGCCTGCTCTATGGCTAAAGTAAGGAAACATCAAAATTCCCTCGATTTAGACTAGATGATTTCGATGCAGAATGCGAGTGTCTATGCTAGCGAAGATTATCACCGGATTGCTCGGGCGATCGCCTTTATGCGACAACACCACCTAAACCAGCCCAATCTGGCAACTGTGGCCAAACACATAGGACTTAGTGAATATCATTTTCAACGCCTATTTACTCAATGGGCCGGCATTAGCCCCAAGCGGTTTTTGCAATATCTGACAGTTGAATATGCAAAGTCAAAAATCACTCAGACTAAAAGCCTTCTCGACCTAACATTGGACGTGAGACTATCGAGTCCCGGACGATTGCACGATTTATTTGTGAACTTAGAAGCAATGTCACCAGGGGAGTTCAAAGCAGGCGGAGCAGGTTTGCAAATTCGCTATGGCATTCATGATACCCCGTTTGGCACATCTCTAATTGCTACAACTACCCGCGGTATTTGTAATCTTTATTTCTTGGATACAACAGACGAACAAACCGCCGCACAAAGATTGCGATTGGCATGGAAAAACGCTGAAATCATTCGTGATGAGCAAGCCACTCAATCATTGCGCGACCTGATTTTCAATTCAGAAACTTTCAGCGAGCAAAAACCACTAACGCTCTTGGTAAAAGGCACTAACTTTCAGATTCAAGTTTGGCGAGCACTTTTGAAATTGCCATTTGGTGCGATCGCCACCTATCAGACGATAGCTCAAATGGTAGCACGCCCAACTGCTGCTAGAGCTGTAGGAAATGCGATCGGTAACAATCCGATCGGCTATCTAATTCCATGTCACCGAGTCATTCGAGAATCTGGAGAACTTGGTGGCTATGGCTGGGGAGTAGAGCGTAAAACAGTCATGTTAGGTTGGGAAGCTAGCCGTACAATCTGCGATCACTCCCGATAGCATTACTATTTTTGCTACTTGCCTTCGCAATCGATCGCAGATAAATTTCAGGGTGCAAGGTCGATCGATATACACTAGAAAGATTGTGTATCTATCGCCAGTTTTTCAATGACGCTGCCTACCGGATCTCGTTCTCCTGCTTTGTTCCAAACGCTTTCGCTGGTAGCTGACCCGATCGCATTTTTCGATCGCTACTCTGCCAAATACGGCGATACATTTACCGCCCGCGTGTTGGGGCCCGCTTCGCCCCCCGTGGTGTTTCTGGGCCGTCCAGAAGCGATTCAGGCGGTGTTTACGACGTTAGCCGATGCCTTTGAGTTTGGCAAAGTGACCAACGTATTTCGGCCGCTGGTGGGAAATGAATCCCTCATTATGAATGAAGGGCCGCGACATCTGCGACAGCGACAGCTATTAATGCCCGCCCTGCATCGGGAACAGTTGCACAGTCAAGGGCATTTGATTGTTGATTTGACGAAAAAGCAGACGATCGACTGGAAAGCCGCAGATGCGATCGCAGTCCGCGAAGAAATGTCAGAAATTTCGCTGCAAGTAATCTTGCAAGTCGTGTTTGGATTAGTGCCGGGAGAGCGCTACGAACGCCTGAAACAATTGCTCAGCAACCTTTTAGAGGCGATTACCTCTGAACTGTACTCCATGCAATTTTTCTTTGAACCGTTGCAGCAAAATTTAGGGCCTTGGAGCCCGTGGGGGCAGTTTTTGCAGCAGATGGCGCAGATTGACTCGCTGATTTATGCGGAAATTGCCGAGAGGCGATCGCATTCTCTCGATTCGTCTCGCACGGATATTCTGTCGGTGTTGATGATGGCCCGCGACGACAGCGGCGAATCCATCGGCGATCGAGAATTGCGCGATCAGTTGATGACGCTGTTGTTGTTGGGACATGAAACGACTGGATCGGCGTTGACTTGGGCGTTTTACTGGCTGCATCAGTTTCCCGAATGTCTCGCTAGATTGCGGCAGGAATTGGATGAACTCGGCGAAAATCCCGATCCGATCGCGCTTTCGCAGTCGCCCTACTTAACAGCAGTCTGCAAGGAAGCGCTGCGGGTTTATCCAATTGCCTTAATTTCGCAGCCGCGCAAGGTGAAACGGACGATCGAACTCGAAGGCTATACATATCAACCGGGAACGATTTTAATCCCCTGTGTCTATTTGGCGCACCGTCGCCCTGAAACCTACGAAAATCCCGCTCAATTCAATCCCGATCGCTTTTTAGATCGCAAGTTTTCCGCCTCTGAATTTTTACCGTTTGGAGGGGGGAGTCGAAGCTGCATCGGAATGGCGTTATCGATGTTTGAAATGAAACTTGTTTTAGCAACGGTGCTGTCTTCCCGTGAGTTTGTATCGAATCTCGATCGGCCCATTCGTCCGGCCCGCCGGGGAATCACCTTTGTGCCGCCCGATCGGTTTCGATTAACGGTTGTGGGCGATCGGCGTTAGATTCAGTGAAACGCCGTGTCAAGCAAGATATGTTATTCGATGAAAATCCCAGCAACTTTGTCTCCATTCATCGTCATGTGTGCCACAAATTCATCTCCACCATCTTCAAAACTCAGCTTCCACAAATAAATCGGAGAATTACCTTGTTTTATCTCACCAAAATAAGTAATTGAATATCCCTTTTGCAGGCGTGAAGCGAGCTGCTCGCTAACATCGTCAAACATTTGTTGTGTAATGTTCGCTTTGTAGCCTGCATCGCCCACTGTGGTAAAAAGCTCGTAATTTTTCGATGCAGTGGCATCCAAGATAACCTGCAAACAATCGATGACGTTTTGAGAGGGGGCGGTCGAGTTCATAATAATGTCCTTGTTGTAGGGTTCTATCAGAATGTGTAACGAGTGGCGCTGTTAATAGCTCCTACGGCTGCCTAATATGCAATCCGGTAGCATCGCAATTATGAACCGCCCGGTGCGGACCCGCACGCCTGGTTGTGTGGGAGGGAAGGGCTAAATACCCTTCTCAACCCGATTATGCAGCCCTACTTGAGACTCCGATTGTAGAAATCAGGAACTTTGTCAACGTAAATTATCTCTTGAATCGTAACACTCAACTTGGTCGGCTGCAACGGCGTGTTATACACCGATCGCTCTGTATTGTTTATCTTTGTTGGCGATCGATGTACAGCATATTCTATGTATATATGGTACACACAATATTCTAGCAAGTAAGGTGCGTCGCCATCTATAATCTGCAAGTTCTATTTAATATTGAAGACCGACGCACCCTACAAATAGACACCACATAATATAGCTGCTAATGTACTTCATAAACCTGGGATATGCTCTAAAATATGGCAACGTTAATTTGATATTCTGTCAGGCTAAATTTATGACGAATCCATTTTGGTTAATACTCAGCTAATTTTGTGTCAGAGTATCTGTGCTAATAATTTCTTTTCAATAGAATGTTCGTTTAATAAGCAGCATCTCAGTCAGAAAGTTTGTCCAAAAATAGCACTTCAGAAGGAATCCAATCCTTTGCATACTTATCAGCCATAGCCAGCCACATAGAAATTCTTTCTTCGATGGGCACGATTCTTCCCCAATATTCCTCAAACAGAGAGTCTTCAAGAGTTGCAGCAGCAATTCGCATTTCACTTTCTATATCAGCAAGTGCTCTCTGAAGATAATTTCCGCCCCTAGATCCGTCTGTTCTTAGTGCAACGCTACCAGCCGTAAATAGGTCACGAGCCTGCGGACAGAGAACCCCTCTATAAGTGAGCATATAACTTACAGCATCGGAGTATTTATCTTTAGCACGCGAAGGCTTAACTATTTGGGGGCATAGTATAGCTGCCTCAGCACGAAGTTGACGCTTCTCATTCTGATCGAGGTTCATATAGATCCTGACTTGGAGAGGTAAAGAGTGTTCTTGTTCTTCTTCCTCCTCAAGCCACCACAGTCGTTCCCCTGGCTTAAGACGTTTTCTTGCGTAAGCCCTTACATAGGTCATTTTTTGTTCGTCTGAAGCTTTAGAGAATGATTCATAGGTAGTACCCATTTGCTCAAATAGGCTCTCTTCCGCAGTCATTTCAACCTCGAACCTTGGAACATGGGAGGTTCTGACATGGATAACACAGTCATCGTACTTCCCCCATCTAACTTCCGCCTCCCCTCCCATTTTTCCGAAAATCAAATAAATATGCTCAACAGATAGATCGCGCATACCTTCAAATATACTGTTCGCGATGCTTCTCCATGTATCATTCGTTGTGAATTTAACCTCTATGCCAAACTCGCCCAGCGATATATCAGGGAAGACATGAGGATGAGGTTCATAGTTAATGGTTAACCCCATCGACGCAAGCACATTTCTAACTGCGTCCTCAAATTGTTTTGAAGATGTGAACTTGCCGCTTATTCTGATTGTTTGATTTAGTCGCTCTACAACTTCTGATACAATAGCTTCAAATTCATCAATATTCATTTACTTCTTTAGTTATTTAGTGCAGCAATCACAGCTTTGCCAATATGCCAAGATAATACGGGTGGAACAGCATTACCGATCTGTCGCTCTGTTTCTCGAAGCTTAGACTGAAAAATAAACTTGTCAGGAAAAGACTGGATGCGTGCCGCCTCCCGCATGGAAATTCTCCTAGGCTGATTATAGTGAAAGTGTATATTCCCGTGACATTCTGCCCGTATTGTGTAGCCCGGTCTGTCGGCTTTCAAGCATCTGCTCCCTTGCTCGGGGCTTCGGTTTGCTTTGCTCCAAATATGGTTAATTGATTCATCTTCTGGCATTTGCTCTAGATCGGCGATCGCTTGTTCAGATGTAATATGCTCGGCTTTTGAAAGAATTGGGCTTGGAGGTTCAAAATTAACTCCTGGCTGTGTGCCCACAATGAAAACTCGATCTCTAGTTTGGGGAACTCCAAAGTCTGCTGCATGATATAGTCTGTAATCTACCTCATAGCCAATGCTTGAAAAATCTGATATCACTTTTTCTAAGGATGCTTTGTTATTTTGCATCAGCAGTCCTTTCACATTTTCGGCTACAAATATTTTTGGTTTGAGCCTTTTTACTGCCTCGACCATTGCTTTATAAAGTCCACTTCTACTACCATCAATACCAGCCCGTTTACCATTGACGGATATGTCTTGACAAGGAAAGCCACCAACAACTACATCGGCATACTTTGGCATAGTATCCATCAAATCCCAAATGTCACCGCAAACTATTTCTTTGCCAAGATTATGCTTGTATGTTCTGCAAGCAAACTCGTTGATATCGTTCGCCCATACAATATCTACAGGGAGTGGTTTGTACCATTTTGCCAGAAATCTAAAGCCACCAGATAGACCTAAATCCATACCGCCACAACCAGAAAAAAGAGAAACAACTGTTGCTGGCTCTGGCTTCATGCAAAACGTTCTTTGCACTTGTTGCGAACCATCCAAAGATAAGACATCATCGAAGCTCGGCTTACTCACTCTTACGTCGCTTAACATACTTTTAGTTATCAGAAGTCCTGATGATTATACCGTTGTTGCGGTCTAATACATTTTTTAAGCATCATCGACCGCCAACCTTTTTTAAACATTATACCTGACTATTTATTGCCTCCGCAACAATAGTGCGGTGTCGGACTGTATTGCAAGTAATTGTCGGCCGTGCAAAACCAGAATCTATTAAAGCTTCCTCAATATCCAACCCAAAATACTGATCCAAATAAGGCTCTGTACTCTTGAGCAAAGTCAAAATATAAGGAGGCATTTTGGCATAAACTTCCGACTGAGGATTCATATCCATAATTGTCAAATGTCCGCCAACACGTAGCAAACGCCTCGCTTCCCGGAATATTTCTCTAGTAGCTTTCTGCGGCAATTCGTGACAAACTAAACAAATAGAAACTAAATCAAAAGCCGCCGCAGGCAAACCAGTAGATTCAGCAGCAGCATGAACCCAAGTCGGAGATTTTTGATTTAAACATTCAGCTTCTCGCTGTTGAGAACGGTATTTAGCAACGGCTAAGAAATAAGGCGACAACTCCACCCCAGTCATCTTCGCTTCCGGGTAAACCTCCCCAAGGGCAAAGGTACTCATTCCCACACTGCATCCCAAATCAACAATATCTTGCGGCGAAGAAGCAATCTGAGATTTGATGACTTCGTGATAGCTGGCGCGAAGTTTAGCATCGCCTTCGGCACCTGCTTCAGGCCAAATTCCCGCGTGAACTGTACGGGCGGCAACTTCAACTTCTGTAGCAGCTTCCCAGCTCATATTACCTTGTTCGTAAGCGTGAAATGAAGTTAGATAATATTTCGGGTAAACAAGATCGGGATTTTGGACGCTGAGCAATTCTGCCTCCCAATTTCGAGCTAAAAGTGCTTGGGATTCTTGTCGCCAATGCACTCCGATTTTTTCGGCTCTTTTTATCATCATTTCCCGCGCTTGGTGCTTGGCTAGATTAGCCAAAGGCTTGATGGAAAGTACGCCATTTACTAAACGCGAGGCTAATCCCGGAGTTGTGTTAACTGCAACAGTCATATTTTATTTTTTTCTATTTTGCGCCATCTATTTTAACACGTTTGGGCGATTTTGAGTCGGTCACTATAATGAAACTTAACTTGGTGCTGACGAATTAAATGCAAATGTTTTGTGGAAAAGACTTTTTTTTAATGAACCGCAGAGGGCGCAGAGAACGCAGAGGAGCGAGAAGAGAGAAAAGATCAAAGGATTGCAAAACTCGATCGGGTCGTGTAATATTTATTTGCGCTTACCTACTTCGTTCTGGGGAATTCAGCAGGAATCTGGAATCGGATTTTCCGAAGTTGGAGTATTTGGAAGAACACTTTAAATCGGGCTATTCAGGAGTTTGTGATGAGCAAATCTATTGTGGAATTGGTTGACAATTTGCCGTCTGGTGGCGTCACTGTGATGATGCTCAAATCTCTGGATTTTGTGGTTCCGGGGGAGTGGAATAATCTCACGGGTTTTGATAATACTATTGAAGCGGTGACAGGGGAAACAAAGCGCAAATTAGTTGGGAAAATTCGCGATCGCGCGATCGAGCTTTACGCCAACCCCAACGAACCCTATCAAGGCGTGGTCAGGCTTTACCAGTTAGCAGACAGCGCCGACAGTGCGTTAGGTGCAACGGCTATGGCGAATAAAATTGGCGAAAACATCGGGTTTCTTTCCTTTCTCAACCGCCTCACTCCCAAAGCTGACACCACTCAAACGATCGACTTGTGCGTCAAAGTGGCGATCGAGCTAATTGCCTTCTGCAAACTTAACAATATTTCCCTTGACAATGTGGGAAGCTTTGGTAATTATTTATCCCATTACAAAGGCGAATCTGTGATGCGGATGGCTGCTTTAGTGTGTGCTGACGGTTTAATTCCCCTTGGCCCGGACTTTATTAGAGTAGCACAAAATACCATAGGCGGATTGAATCCTTCAACCTTGCAGCAAAACTCAACATTCCAAAATATCAGCAACCTAATTCCGGGCGCAAATAATTCACAAAAGTTCGGATTTGTGACAGCAACTTTCGCCTCAGCGCAAGGTTGGATGAACAATTTAGTACAGTCTCGCGGCTTAACTCCCGCCATAGTTTTAGGCCATCTCAAGCAATACGTTGATGTTACCGATGACAAATTGGATTATGTGGCTGCGTTTTTAGACATGACTACCAATTATTACGAACATACTGGAATTCAGACGGTTGCTCGCCGATTGATCGATCGAGCTTATGCTGAAATAGCCTCTGGCAGATACTAGAAAAGTCGTTCCCAGGCTAGGGAAAACAGCGAGGCAGAGCCTCTGGATATGCGTTCCCAGGCAGAGCCTGGGAACGAGGGAACAAACTTGAGTTAAAATAAGCAAATTATGTTTAGCAAACCTCTTTTAATCGCATTGTGAAAAACAAATCGCTTCCTTCATCCGTAACAGTCAAGCTCGGCAAATTTGTCTGGACATCAATGTGGCAATTAATGATGTCAAAACTAGCGCCGCCCGATCGCACCGGAGCATACATTCGCCCCACCAGCAGTTTCCGCAACTTTGTCAGCACTGCACCAGACAACCCTCACGAGCCCGCTGCAGGACGGTATCGCCTCTTCGTGGGTACGGGATGCCCTTGGGCGCACCGCACTCTGGTGACGAGGGCGCTCAAAGGGCTGGAAGATGCGATCTCGGTGTCGATTGTCTATCCCTCTGAAGGGGGAATGTGGGTGCTGGAGTCAGAGACTTTTGGCTGCAACACGATGCCGGAACTTTACCAGTTGGCTTTACCGGGCTATCAGGGGCGGTGTACAGTGCCGGTGCTTTGGGATGACTCGAAAAAGACGATCGTCAATAACGAGAGTTCGGAAATTATTGTGATGCTAAACTCGGAGTTTAACGAGTTTGCTAGCAATCCTCAAATGGATATTTATCCTCTGGATTTGCGATCGCAAATTGACGAGTGGAATGAGAAGATTTACCAATCGGTGAATAACGGCGTTTATCGCTGCGGTTTCGCCCAATCTCAAGCTGCTTATGACTCGGCTTGCAGTGAATTGTTTGCTGTTTTAGACGAAATCGATCGATCGCTCTTGAGGAGTCGTTACCTTTGTGGCGATCGGGTGACTTTAGCAGACGTGCGGCTTTTTACTACTCTATTCCGTTTTGATGCAGTTTACTACAGCTTGTTCAAATGCAATGTGCGCCGCATTCAAGATTACGAGCATTTGGGAGCTTATCTGCGCGATTTGTACCAGTTACCGGGAGTTGCTGGCACTTGCGATTTGGAGGCTGTGAAGCGCGATTATTACGGCAATTTGTTCCCGCTGAATCCCGGCTGCATTATCCCCGCTGGGCCCGATCCGGCGAGTTTGCTCAAAGCTCACGATCGCGCCGGGCTCAGAAACCGGGTTTCTTAACAAAATCGGGCGTGAAGATGCCAGAATAATCGCAGAAACCCGGTTTCTAGGATGCTTGGGTGATCGCGCAGGGAATCAAAAACCGGGTTTAGCTCGTTCCCAGGCTCTGCCTGGTAACGCATATCCAGAGGCTCTGCCTCGCCTTAACCCTCTAACAAACCCTCCATTCTCTCCTTTACTCAAACCTCACGATCAACAAAATATTGATGTTATTTTGAAGTGAGCTTAATCAATATTCAAATTTAAATCATGTCTGGCGATCGCCCGAGTCATCTCAAAAGGCGATCGTACTTATATACAAAAATCCAAACAAGGAATTGGCAATGTTAGGAAATGAGGGCGATCGGGAAGCACGGCAGCGCATTGAACAGGCGCAGCAAGAGGGAGCAATAACACTCGATCTTAGGGAAATGAAACTGAGGTCACTGCCAGAGTCGATCACATCCCTCACCCAGTTGCAACAGCTTAACCTCTGCGAAAACCAACTGAGGTCACTGCCAGAGTCGATCGCCTCCCTCACCCAGTTGCAACGGCTTTACCTCGACGACAACCAACTGAGGTCACTGCCAGAGTCGATCGCATCCCTCACCAGGTTGCGACAGCTTTACCTCCACAACAACCAACTGAGGTCACTGCCAGAGTCGATCGCATCCCTCACCAGGTTGCAACAGCTTTACCTCCACAACAACCAACTGAGGTCACTGCCAGAGTCGATCACATCCCTCACCCAGTTGCAACACCTTGACCTCCACAACAACCAACTGACGGAACTACCAGAGGCGATCGCATCCCTCACCCAATTGCAACGGGTTGACCTCTCCGAAAACCAACTGACGGAATTGCCAGAGGCGATCGCCTCCCTCACCCAGTTGCAACACCTTTACCTCGACAACAACCAACTGACGGAACTACCAGAGGCGATCGCATCCCTCACTCAGTTGCAACAGCTTGACCTCAAAAACAACCCTCTGAATCCTGACCTCGCTGCTGCCTATGAGCAAGGCACTGAAGCCGTCTTGCAATACCTGTGGGCAAAAGCACAAGCACAAATCACCCTGAATGAAGCCAAACTGATTTTGATCGGTGAAGGTGAGGTGGGCAAGAGTTGTCTGTTGGGCGCATTGCGCGAGGATGAATGGCTAGAAAGTCGTCCCACCACTCACGGCATTGAAATTAAGCCAGTTATTGTCACCCATCCCGACAGTGGCACAGAGATATCACTCAATGGTTGGGATTTTGGCGGTCAACCCGTTTATCGATCGACGCACCAGTTGTTTTTCAGTGCTCCGGCGGTGTATCTGGTAGTGTGGAAGCCGCGGGAAGGCCCCCAGCAAGGTTTTGTCAAAGAGTGGATTACCTTGATTAAGCATCGCGCACCGGATGCCAAGGTGCTAGTAGTCGCCACCCACGGCGGCCCCGGACAGCGACAACCCGACATTGACACACAGGAAATTCACGATCGATTCGGCAGCGATACGGTGCTTGGCTTCTTCCATATAGACAGCAAACCTGACCCTCAGAACTCCTGCACCGGGCTGGCAGAATTAAAACAAAAGATTGCTAGTGTCGCCGCATCTCTTCCCGAAATGGGACGTTCTGTTCCCGCCAAGTGGCAGCGAGTGCGGGAAACCTTGCAGACAAACGACAAAGCCTATCTCCCCTACAATGATGTCCTTGCCATCTGCGCTCAACAGGGAATCGATAAAGAACAAGCAGAACTTTTCCTTCGCATTTCCCATACCTTGGGGCATATCATCCATTACCATTACGATCCAATACTGCGGGATATCGTCATCCTCAAACCCGACTGGCTAGCAAAGGCAATCAGCTTCGTACTCGATGATGAATTGACTCGCCGCCGCAACGGTTTAGTAGATTTTGAGCATCTGGGCGAATTATGGAGTAATCCCCCGTTTCCAGGCGAAAACGGCTACCCAAAAGAACTACATCCCATCTTTCTCAAGCTGATGGAACGCTTCGATTTGTCCTACCAGGTGGTGCTCGACCCAGCTAAACCCAGCAATACCAGCTTGATTGCTCAACTTGTACGCGATACACGCCCGGAATTGCCCAATTGGGGAGAGCAACCGGAAGCGGGAGACAGACAGCAAGTGCAAATCTGCCGGATTGTGGACGATCGAGGACAACTTGCAGTAGCAGAAGGATTGTTTTACCAGTTGATTGTGCGCTTGCACAAATACTCACTGGGGCGCTGCAATTACGAAAAAAGTATCCATTGGCAACGGGGTTTGATGCTTGACAACGACTACAACGGTCGGGCATTGCTGGAATATGTTAACACTGATGTAAAAATTACCGTGCGGGCAGCTTATCCAGAACGGTTTTTGTCTTATCTCACCGAAGAAATTAAATGGCTAGTCGAGAATTTCTGGGAAGGATTGCGATGTAATGTGATGGTTCCCTGCATTGCGCCTTGCGGTAAGAATGCGCCTGGAAACGGGCTATTTGAGGTAGAGAAACTAATTGAGAGCAAAAAGAAGAATCGTCATGAGTATCCCTGTCCCATTTCAGGCTGTGGTGAATGGCAAAACATCGATCGTCTGCTGAATAACGCGCCGACTGCTCACCCCCTATCCCAAGAAATCGGCATTCAGCAGTTCCGAAATATAGTCAAAGACGAGCTAAAAATCATCCGCGAAGATTTAGCGATTGTCGATCGTCGAGGTGAAGAACGCTTTCAGTCACTGTCTCAGGATCAGCGGATCATTCTCAGCAAAGTCGATGAGGAATTTGCGTCGCTGATGCAAATGCTCACCGATGAAGCCAAAGATGGCCCGCGCCTGTTCAGTTTCAAGCCCGTCGATCCCAAGTTTTTCGATCGCCCAAAATGGATAAGTACAAAATTGCAAATTACCCTCTGGTGCGAACACTCTCGTCAACCGCTTCCCGCCTTAAATCCTAACGACAAAAAGAAGGGAGTTTATGAATTGGAAGTGTCGCGCGAGTGGTTTACCGAAGCCGCCCCCTATCTCAAAATCTTGACCGGAACTCTGAGTCTAGTCTTACCTGTCGCAGCCTCAGCAACCAAGCTAATGCTAGATGAGGCAACCTACAAAGGCATTGAAGAGGAACTCGATTTAGGACAAAAAAGCATCGAGTCTACCTTGAAAGGAAGCGATTTAGCGACTAATTTGTCTACGGATAGAGATGCCCCGGATTGGCAACAGGGCGAAGCAGCCATCCGCGCCCAAGGCTCGATTTTGCGAGAATTACACGCCCTGCTAAAAGCAAAAGATCCTGGTTTTGGTGGCTTGGTGCGGGTCCAGAACAAACGCCGCGAATTTCTGTGGGTTCACGAGCAGTTTGTAGAGGAGTATTAATATTTTTATATTGACACCATTATTACGATCGTGTGATAATTTAAACAGGAAATCTCAAGTTCCCATGCTCGGCCTGGAAGGAGAGCAATACCAAATCCAGCATCTAAGCATCTAATCTTCAAGCCTGCCTGGGAATGAGGAAATAATCTCGCTAAAAGTCCTGACTGTTATTTCCCGGCCTAAATCCTGAGCTAGTAAATCGATACCGTCAATAACTTTATTTGGCTCTGCGATACTCAAAACCTCATAGCATTTTTCCCGATAATCGGGACGATCTTGGAAATACTGAATCGCTCGATCGAGCGGTTCCATAACTTGATAAGCTGCTTCCGCTTTCTCGATCGCCTCTTGGGGAATCGGAGTCGCTAACCTTTGCACAGCCAAGTCGATTAAATCTCTAGAATTTACCCGATCGCTCGGCCATCGATCCGCATTTGCCAACAGCTTTTCTGCTATACTATCAATTTGATTCAAGCAAGGAACAGGCGACCAATTTGGATAACTCGGTTCGCCAAACTCAATTCGCCCTTCACAAACCATCTCGAATTTAATAGTAGTTCCGTCAACAATAACAGGAAATCTTATCCCATACTGGTTTGCTTGAATATCGTTCGGGAGAACAATGCGTGAAGCTAAGCTATCCCCAAGGGAATCGCGACTGGCAAAAATCGCATCATAGCCTCCTTCGGCAACTTTTCGGCGCAGAAGACGGTAGCCATCATCCATCGGACACATAAAGTCAATATCCTGGCTCAACCGATATTCTCCGTGTTCCATACTTACCAGCGTTCCGCCGCCAAAATACGCCCGACATTCCTGTAGAAATTCGACATTCAAGTGGCTGAGTACAGTTAATATCTTTTGATGAATTTCGCGTTTAAACATTGCTTGAGAACTTACCCAATTTTCGGGAGTGTTTGGCAGGAAACTGCTTCCCAGTTCCGCTATTAACCAAGATTGATGCTGTTGGCTAATTGCTTGAATAAAAGCCAGTTCCTCGGAGCTAGGTTTTCCCAAAACTCCCCAATACTGCCAGCCGGATTCGTAGCGGCATAGCATTTCCTTGAAAGTCAATTTTTTGACATCAGCAATTTGCCAGCAAATAGCTTGAAGAAATGGGAGTTCTGCGGGAACTTTAAATGCGGTTGCTATTTCTTGATTGTTCATCTGCTTTCGACCAAAGCGAGACCAAGCCTCTGGAAATGCGTTACCAGGCAGAGCCTGGTAACGACGAATTTTCTTTGTTTGTGAAGCATCCGAATTATATTCGGTGGGTTCTATTCCGTAGGTTCCTAACTTCCCGATAAAATCTCTTTGAGTGCTAATTCCAGCGTCGGATATTGATATTGAAAACCACTAGCTAAAGTTTGTTTAGGCAACACTTTCTGCCCTTCCAAAACAAGTTTTGCCCCGTCTCCCAACAGCATTTCTAATGCAAAACCTGGCACAGGCAACCAAGAAGGCCGCTTTAAAACTTCCCCTAAAGTTTGACACAATTCATTCATCCGCACCGGATTCGGTGCTGTCGCATTCAAAACGCCTTGAACTTGCGAATTTTGCAAAGCATACAGAATTAAATCAACCACATCCTCGCGATGAACCCAAGAAAACCACTGTTTCCCAGTACCCAGCGGCCCGCCTGCAAATAGTTTAAAAGGTGGCAGCATTTTTGCCAACGCGCCTCCCATTCCCAAAACTATGCCCAGCCGCAAAATTGCTAGCCGCGTTCCCGCATTTTTTGCAGGTTGGGCGGCTGCTTCCCAGTCTTTGCACACTGCTGCTAAAAAATCGTTTCCCGCAGGGCTAGTTTCCTCAAATTCAGCGGTTTCGCTGGTTCCGTAATAGCCGATCGCCGATGCGCTCACTAACACAGATGGTCTAGGATTAGCATTGACGATCGCCTCCACCAATTTTGCCGTCGTCAGTCTGCGACTGTCCAGAATTGCTTGCTGGCGCGCCTCCGTCCACCTTTCCTCAGCAATCGGAACCCCTGCTAAATTGACAACAGCGTCGCAGCCAGCGATCGACTTTTGCCAATCACCAGACTCCGCCGGAGTGTAGGCGACAACTTCCAAATTCGGATAAGCTGAAGCGGGAAAAACTCGGCCAGCCTTCGCCGCATCCCTGCTCAAAACCACCACTTGATGTCCCGCAGCTTGCAGCTTCTCCACCAGCCGGCTACCTACAAATCCCGTTGCTCCCGCGATCGCTACTTTCATCTTTTACCAATAATGCACAGTTCTAGCAGTTTAGACGATCGTCCAAACTTGTTTTGAATTATACAAAACTAGAGCGTCGGCCCGATCGCCTCCCCACAAGCTTTCTGTATTTTGATTAAACTGATATGGACGCGAGGAACACAAACCATGCCAGCAAAAAAATCAAAGCTTCTAATTGCTGCCTCCACCGTCGCAGCAGGTAGCGCTGCGGTCTACTTTTACTTCCAGGGTTTGAGCCAACAAGTATCCAACCCTCAAGACAGCGCCAAAGTTGTGCCCGACGAAGCAATGATGGCCGCGTTTATCTCCCCCAATCCCCAAGCGTTGTCAAAGTTGCAGCGATTTGGCACGCCAGGAGCTCAAAAGTTGATCGGTCAGGGTTTGAAGGGCTTTCAAGAACAAAGCTTGGCAGGCACTCAAATCGACTTTGACAGGGACTTAAAGCCTTGGTTAGGGGGGGTGATGGTCGCTTTGCTGCCCCCTGATGCTGTGACGAATACAGAGCCTCCAAAACTGCTGGTAGTCGTCAGCGTGAAAAATAAAATTAGCGCTTGGAATTTTGCTAATAAATTAAAATCTCAGCCCGGTGCAACTACTCAAGAAAGCGAGTATAAAGGAGTTAAAATCTTTGAGATTGCAGAGCCAACTGGCAAGCGCTACAGTGTGGCTTTGCTGAACGACCAATTAGTGATGGCTCCTTTGAAAAAGCCTGTGGAATTGGCGATCGATACTTTTAAAGGAGAACCCTCCCTCGCTACGCAGCAGAGCACCACTAAGTTTTTTGCAGAGAGTGCTGGTGTCAAGAATCCGATCGCAACTGTTTATATTGCTGACTATCCTGCTGCAATTGAGCAATTGAAAACTAATTTGCCCGCCGATATCCAGTTGCCTTGGACAGTGTTTTCACAGTTCAAACAAGTCAAGTCGTTGGTTGCGGGAATTGGAGCAGATAGTGAGGGATTGAGGGTAAAAACTATTGCTCAGTTAGACCCTAAATTCGTGCAGCAAAAGCCCCAATTTGCATCGAAATTGTTGCCCAGATTTCCGGATGAAACTATTGCTTTAGTCGGCGGCAAGGGAATCGATAAAATTTGGTCGCAAGCAACCGCTGAGGCAAAAGATAGCCCGGAAGTTGACAGGGGAGTTCAGCAGGTGAGGGATAGTTTTAAGCGGTTGGATCTGGATGCGGATCGAGAGGTTTTTGGTTGGATGAACGGGGAATTTGCGATCGGGGCGATCGGTTCCAATCAAGGGATTTTGTCTCAGTTGGGGATGGGGGCGGCGATGATTTTTGAAACCAGCGATCGCCCTGCTGCAGAAGCAACTCTGAAAAAACTCGATGCGATCGCCAAAAGCAATCCTACAGTCAGTGTCGCCCCCAGACAAGTTCAAGGCAAAGAAGTTACGGAGTGGCAAATACCCCAGCAAGGCACTTTATTCGGGCACGGTTGGCTGAATGAAAATTCTGTGTTTGTAGCTTTCGGTGGGCCTTTAGTTGATGTGATTACTTCGACGCCACCGCAACCGTTAAGCAGTAGTCCGAGTTTTCAGGCGATCGCTACTTCTTTACCGCGGGCCAACCAAGGTTACTTTTACATAGATATGGAAAAAACCATGTCTTGGGCTAACCAATATTTGCTCGCAGTACAGCCAAATTTAGTTTCGCCCCCCGCCGCTGAATTGCTGAATTCTCTCCGAGGAGTTAGCGTAGCCACAGCTTCTACGCAACCGACAACTGCTGAGTTGGAGATGCTTTTTGCCTTCAAATCTAACAATTAGGGAATTTGTAATCGCTAATTTGTAATCGCTAATTCTTCCTTAATTCTTTCTATCCGTTAAATCCCGTACACGGCTTTGTTGCCGGACTTTTTTCTGACTAAAAAAAGATGCTGCCCTCAATGGAGGGCAGCTACTCAAATAAAGCATCTTAAAGTCTCTCAAAACTTCAGAATTAACCTTCAGACATTCCTGATTTATTCGGCAATTGCAAATCATCCGGGTCTACGTAGTGACAAACTGCTTTGTCCATGCAAATCAAGGCCCAGCCGGATTTATCGATGCTCATCAACTTGTAAGAAGCGGGCTGAATAAAGAAACCTTTGTGGTTGCGGGTTGCTGGTTTGATGTTAACGTGGCTGTCATTGCTCATGTTTTTACAACTCCTAGTATTATCGTAGTAAAATCTGAAAACCGCTGAGCGGGTTTGTCAATCGTCTAAGTCTTCAAATACTAGCACTGACTTTCTGAGTTTTCCATAAAGTTATTTATTGATTTATTACGATGTCGTAATAAACCGCAAAGCCACTTTCGTCGATCCCCGCCCACACATCGACTTGTTTGCGCGGTTACGGCTCCAGAAGCCACTGTTTAACGCGGGCGAGACTCTTCCAGTCGGGTTTTCTCTTTAATCCTTCTTCAAAATTTTTTTTAACTTCGTCTAGCAACTCTTCGGAAGCCATCACTAATTGCTGAGCCACTTCTACGTGGGGGCGCACTCCTTTATCTTTGAGATCCAAGATCGCTACTGCTAGGTTGATGCGAGCTTGGGGGTCGTGAGGGTTCAATTTAACGGCTGTTTTCGCTGCCTTTTGAGCCGGTGCAGGTTTATTTTCCAACAGGTAGAGCCACGCGAGGCTAGCCCAGGCATTGCCATTTTTGGGAGCTTTTTCGCACACTTCTTTAAACACGGGGATCAGATTAGCCGGGGCTTCGCCAGCTTGGTAGCGATCGAAACCGTCTTTAAACAATTCTTCAGGGGTCATTCGATTTTAGATTTTAGATTTGGGATGTTGCACGGAAAAGGGCATGGGGCAGTTAACAACTTCCTGCCCCAGGCCCTCTTTTCCGATTTATGTAGAAAAAGAACTGCCACAGCCGCAAGTTTGAGTTGCGTTGGGGTTAGTAAACTGAAAGCCGCCCCCGATCATAGCATCGCTGAAGTCGAGAACCAAACCGTAGAGATAAAGAATGCTCTTGCGATCGCAAACTACCTGAAAACCGTCGTAGTCGAACACTTCATCGTCGGATTTCACGGTGCTGGGATCTGCGAAATCCATCACGTAGGACATTCCAGAGCATCCGCCCTGGCGCACCCCTACCCGCAAGCAGAGGTCTTTACCTTGTTTTTCTCTCAGGGCTAAAACTTGACGGATAGCAGAGTCCGTCATTTGAATTCCCCGCTTTTGTGAAGTGGCTTGAGTCATAATTTCCGAACTCCTGAGACTGTCTAATGCAAAGAGTTTAATCTTATTGCTCCATTGTACAGGCATTCGCCAGAAGGCATTCGGTTAGATGCTGAAGGCAGAATTTTTAGCTTCTAATTTTTAATTCCCGCGAGGCCTCGTTCCCAAGCTTGATGCCCTCTCCCCCTATAGGGTTTATGATTGAGAAGCAGCGGTTGACCGGCTACCGGCACCGCAACAATGCTTCACTCAACGGGCTTACTCTATGGCAGCGCTGAATCGCTCTACTCTTCGTCGGCTACAAAACTTACCTCAAATTCCCAGCGTGTGGGAGGGCGATCGCCGACCCTTATCTAATGCTGACTCACACCTGATGATAGATGACGATGACATTCTAGAAGGTGGTGGCGAGTGCATTCTCTGGGTCGATGGCTCCGAGGGAGTCGTGAGGGCTATGGACATGGTAGGCCCAGATGCCGGCCCAGAGGCGATCGTCCGGGCCCTGCTACGGGCAATGGAACATCCCCAAAGCCCGGCTCCTGCAGGTCGGCCCCAAAAAATAGTAGTCAAAAACCGAGAAATTCAATTTTATCTGCGGGGCGTACTTCAAGATTTAAGCATTTCCATTGACTACGTGCCGGAATTGCCCTTAATTGACGAAATATTTCGCGGCATGGAAGAGGTCGCGATCAACAGACCTCCTGAGTTGCCCCCTCAGTATGCTGAAGTTTTAATGGAAAAAGCTGCTCAAATTTGGCAAGATGCTCCGTGGCGGACTTTGAGCGAACACCAAATTATATCTATTGAAATCAATCAGTGGGATGTCGCCAGCCTCTACGTTTCCGTATTGGGGCAAGGCAGGATGGATTACGGAGTTTTACTGTACCGTTCTCTAGAATCCTTGAAACGGTTTCGAGAACGAGTCGTCAATAATGATGAATCTTTTGAAGATTTAGAACAGGCTTTTTTAGGGCAAGACTGTTTGTTTCTCACCTTTGAAAGTGCAGCAGATATTGATGAGGACGACGAGGACGAAATTGATTTAGCCGATTTGCCTCCATCGGAAATTGAACCAAATTTCGGCAACCTACATCCTTTAGAAGGATTGCGATCGATTCTTTACGAAGAAGAAGCCCTCACGATGTTAGTTGCTCTCGAAGCATTTCATCGCTTTTTCCGCAACGGTCGCCGGAAATTGGGAGCAGACACTTTTCCCAGTCTTAGCAGTCGCTACCGCATCCCGGTTCCGCAGCCTGACGGAGAAATTCAACAGGTATCCGTTAAAGTTTCGACGATGCCCGAGGTGTCAGACGAATTATTACAGATGCTCGGTGATGACGATGATGATGATGACGATGATGATGAATTTGAAAAGCCACTGCTGCGGGACGATTTGGTGCCGCAAAATTCATTTTTGAGTCTCGGCGCCGTACCTTGGGAAACGGTAGAGTTCCTGCGCGAAAGTGTGCAGTTTCACCAAGGTGCAGAAATTGATATTAATACCGCCGGAGATGGTTTGCCGGTGGTGATGATCCAAACTTCTCATCCGAAGGCAAAAACTATGATTCAGGATTTGAAAGAAGCTGGAGGGGTGAAGGCAATTGGTTTTAATCCGGGCGAAAATCCTTTTCAGGATGAGCAATACGACTTGGGTATTTTGCAAACTAAAAATGGGGATCTGTATTTGTTTGGAGAGTTTAATGAAGACGATCCGGTGCATCAGGAAGCTCGCAAGAAGTGGGATCGCCGCTGTAAATTAACCAACGGTTGGTGCGGTTTGATTATTGCTAAAGGGTTGATGGGTGCTTCTCGCGGTCAGCCTCAGTTTAAGGATATGGTTGCTTTGCTGGAGGTGCGCTGGGTGTCTGCTAAAGACTTGGGAATTGGACCACTTCAGTTGATGCCGATGTTTTAAAGTTAGTTGACTGTTGACTGTTGACTGTTGGCTGTTGTGAGAAAGAAGAAGTAAAAGTAATTTGTAAGGTGCGCCGCAGCGCACCGTAGTTTTTAAATTATTAAGGAGAATGATTATGTCAAATTCTACTCAAAAGCGAGAAGTTTTAGTCGCCCTTGATGCTGAATTAGCTGATAAAATAGACCAGCTTACTGATAATTGGACGGAGGCGATCGAACAAGCTCTCCGTCTCTGGTACGCTAAGCAAATCGAAGATAAGTTGCGGAAATTTTATCAAAACCGCAGCCAAGAAGATATTGAGGATGAAAAAGAATGGTTTAATTTGGTAGAGGAACAGATAGAAGAAACATGGAGCAGCGATGGACTCTAACTCAACAGCAAAAACTTATCCTCGCCAAGGTGAGATTTACCTTTCAAGAGCTTTGCGTCAGTTAGGAGATACCAAAAAAAGACCTGTAGTTGTGGTTTCTCCCGATATCCGCAACGAGTTTACGGATTCTGTCATTGTTGTTCCTTTCACCAGTAACCTTGCAGGAGTAGAAAATCCTACTCGCGTCTTGATTCCTGCGGGTGAGGGAGGATTGCAAGCTGATTCTCTAGCTGTATGTGAAAACGTTTCTGCTTTGCGACAGACATTTCTAGAACAAGGCCCTTACGGTCAAATTAGTGCTGTGTCTTTGGCAAGAATTCAGAGGGCTATACAAGTGTCGATCGGCATTTATGAACTTTGAATGTTTCGGAAATTCTAAAATTTGTTACAATCTGTAAAAATACTGGAAAGGATAGGTAAAATGCGGGTTGCGATCGCAGGTGCGGGACTGGCTGGAATGACCACAGCAGTCGATTTAGTGGAGGCCGGCCACGAAGTAGAAATTTTTGAATCCCGCCCCTTTGTCGGCGGCAAAGTCGGAAGTTGGGTAGATCCCGACGGCAATCACGTTGAAATGGGTTTGCACGTCTTCTTCGGCTGTTATTATAACTTATTTGCCCTGATGAAAAAAGTGGGAGCATTTGACGATTTGCTCCTCAAAGAACACGTCCACACTTTTATCAATCGAGGCGGCGAAACCGGTTCTTTAGATTTTCGCTTTCCCGTGGGTGCTCCTTTGCACGGATTGAAGGCGTTTTTCACGACATCCCAGCTATCCGTACAAGACAAAATTCAAAATGCGATCGCCCTGGGAACTAGCCCGATCGTCCGAGGTTTGATAGACTTTGACGGGGCAATGAAAACTATCCGCGATTTGGATAAAATTAGCTTCGCTGACTGGTTCCGCAGCCAAGGTGGCAACCAAAACTCGCTCAAAAGAATGTGGAATCCGATCGCCTACGCACTGGGTTTTATCGACACTGAAAATATTTCTGCCCGGTGTATGTTGACAATATTTCAATTCTTTGCATCAAAAACCGAAGCCTCTGTCATGCGGATGCTAGCTGGTTCTCCCAACGAATATTTGCACAAACCAATTGTGGAATATTTGGAAAAGAAAGGAGCAAAAATTTACACGCGGCGCAGAGTGAGAGAAATTCAGTTTGAAGAAGGCGAAGAAACCCGCGTAACAGGCTTGCTAGTAGCTAACGGCGAAACACAAGAAAATATTACCGCAGACGCTTACGTTTTCGCCTGCGACGTGCCAGGAATTCAGAAAATATTGCCCCCAGCTTGGCGCAAATGGTCAGAATTTGACAACATTTATAAATTAGATGCGGTGCCGGTGGCTACAGTACAATTGCGGTTCGACGGTTGGGTAACGGAACTGGAAGACGAAGCCAAGCGCAAACAGTTGAGCCACGCTGTAGGAATCGATAATTTGCTATATTCAGCAGATGCAGATTTTTCTTGTTTTGCAGATTTGGCGCTGACAAGCCCCAAGGATTATTATCAAGAAGGAAAAGGTTCGCTGTTGCAGTTGGTGCTGACACCGGGAGATCCGTTTATTAAACAAAGCAATGAGGCGATCGCCCAACACGTACTCAAACAAGTTCAGGATTTATTCCCCTCAGCGCGGGAATTAAACATGACTTGGTATAGTGTAGTTAAGCTCGCTCAATCTTTGTATCGCGAAGCACCGGGAATGGATGTTTTCCGCCCTGCTCAAAAAACTCCGATCGCCAATTTCTTTCTAGCAGGAAGTTACACTCAGCAAGACTACATTGATAGCATGGAAGGAGCGACACTTTCAGGCCATCAAGCGGCTAAGGCAATTCTCGAAGCTTACAGTCATTAGTCATTAGTCGTCTCTCGTTTTCTCTGGTTCCCAGCCCTAGCCGGGGAACCAGAAAGAAACAATTCTTCAATCTAAAATCTAAAATCTAAAATCTAAAATCGCATGACTGATTGGTTAGAACACAGCGTCCAAGTAGAAGTGGCAATTCCCATCGAATTAGCGTGGCAACTCTGGTCAGATTTAGAGCAAATGCCGCGCTGGATGAAGTGGATAGAATCTGTTCATGTTCTCGAAGAAGATCCAGAATTGTCTCGCTGGAAACTCGCAACTGGCGGGTTAGAATTTAGCTGGCTTTCTCGGATTCTCAAATTAGTGCCGCATCAGATAATTCAGTGGGAATCGGTAGACGGTTTGCCAAATCGAGGTGCCGTAAGATTTTACGATCGCAAAGGCAGCAGTATCGTCAAGCTGACAGTGGCTTACGGAATTCCCGGCTGGCTGGGAAAATTGATGGATAACCTATTTCTGGGCCGCGTGGTTGAATCGACAATTCAGGCTGACTTGGAAAGGTTTAAAGAGTATGCTCTGAAAGTGAAAGCGACATCTTAAATTCTGAGGACTAAAGTCCTGTGGTTTTTAATTGTAACGCGAGAGCCGATCGCTCTTGGGCGTCAGTATCATAGAGATGTGCTGCTGATTCCTTCTCGGTTCAGTTATGAGTTACTGCCTAAACCCCGCTTGTCAAAACCCGCAAAATGCCGATCGTACCCAATTCTGCCTGAATTGCGGCTCCAAACTGTTGCTGAGAGAACGTTACCGCGCCATCAAACCCCTCGGGCGCGGCGGTTTCGGTCGGACTTTTTTAGCAATAGACCAAGACAAACCCTCAAAACCCCGCTGTGCAATTAAACAGTTTTTCCCGCTATCTCAAGGTACCAGCAGCAGCGAAAAAGCAGCAGAATTATTCAACCGAGAAGCAGTGCGGCTGGATGAATTGGGGAAACACCCGCAAATTCCCGAACTGCTGGCGCACTTTCAGCAGGAACGCTATCAGTATTTGGTACAGGAATTTATAGAAGGTCAAAATTTACAGGAAGAGTTGGCGCGGACTGGGCCTTTCAGCGAAAGTAAAATTCTCAGTCTGCTGAAGGATTTATTGCCAGTATTGCAGTTCGTGCACGATCGCAGTGTAATTCACCGAGATATTAAACCCCCCAATATTATCCGCCGCCGCATTTCTCAAACTCCCATTATTTATACTTACCCCACCTTAACCGGGGAATTAGTTTTAGTTGATTTTGGCGCTGCAAAAGTTGTGGAGGGTTTGAGAGAAACTGGTACAGTCATCGGTTCTCCCGAATTTGTGGCGCCGGAACAAATTAGAGGTCAAGCGGTTTATGCCAGCGATTTGTACAGTTTGGGAGTAACTTGCATTTATTTGCTAACTCAAATATCTCCTTTTGATTTGTTTGATATCAATCAAGATGTTTGGGTTTGGCGAGACTTTTTGAAGGTTCCAATCGATCCGAAATTAAGTCGCATCCTCGACAAAATGATCGAATCGAGTCTCAGTCGGCGCTACAAATCTGTAGCTGAGGTATTGAAAGATTTGCAGCCGCAGCAGTCGGCGGCACAGGTTCCGACTCCGGCTGCTCCTGCTATTTCCACGCCGCAGAGGACGCCGGCGGTGCAGAATGCAGTGCCGCCAACGCTTGCAGGCACAATCATACCTGTGCCGCCGATGCAGCGGGTTGTTCCCGCACGCGCGCCTACTTGGAGGTGTGTTCATACTCTGGTAGGGCATTCTAATGCTGTCACGTCGGTAGCTTTCAGTCCTGATGGCGCGACTTTAGCTAGCGGCAGTGAGGACAAGACGATTGAGATGTGGAAGTTGGACGCGGGTAAGCGCTGGTACACTCTTACGGGTCATTCTGACTGGGTGACTTGTGTGGCGTTTAGTCCTGATAGCGCGACTTTGGCTAGTGGCGGCAGGGACAAAATAATTCATATTTGGGATTTGAATAAGGGTAAGTGGTGGTACGCTTTGGCTGGTCATTCTGACAGGGTTTCTGCTGTGGCGTTTAGTCGGGATGGTCAGGTTTTGGCTAGCGGCAGTCGCGACAAAACTGTGCAGTTGTGGAATTTGAATAAGGGAAAGGGGATGTCGGCTTTGACTGGTCACGCTGGCGGGGTGGAGGCGGTGGCTTTTAGTCCTGGCGGGGAGTTTTTGGCTAGCGGCAGTCGGGACAAGACTGTGCAGTTGTGGGATTGGCAAAATGGTCGATCGATTTGTACTCTGGCCGAACACGGGGATTGGGTGCGGGCGATCGTTTTTGTGACCCCGCCCAGCCCCCCCTTGGTAAGGGGGGGAGTAGCAGAAGGATTGATTTTGGCGACGGGGAGTCGGGACGGTACGGCGAAGTTGTGGCGGGTGGATGCACAGGGGCGAGGGACGCTGTTGCGGAGTATGAGGGACAATTCTGGGGATGTTTTGTGTCTGGCGTTGAGTCCCGATGGTCGGGTTTTGGCGACGGGGAGTCGGGATGGCACGATTTATTTGTGGGATGCGGGTACGGGGGGTTTGCTGGAAATTCTGACGGGCCACGGGGGGGAGGTTTTGTCGGTGGCGTTTAGTGCTGATGGGGGGAGTTTGGCTAGTGGTGCGGGCGATCGAACTGTGAAGATTTGGCTGGGGATTGGGCATTAGGGGCGATGTCAAGAGTGCCCGCTTAAAAAAATCTCATATTTCTGCTTGACAGGCGATCAAATGTTCTGCTACATTAGGAATTCGTGAGGACGCATAGCTCAGTTGGTTAGAGCACTACGTTGACATCGTAGGGGTCACTGGTTCGAGTCCAGTTGTGTCCATCTTCTCAAACCCGCCCACAAAGCGGGTTTTGTTGTTTAAAGTCCTACCGAGAGTTTTGTCTTTTGCTAGACAATTAGCCTATTAGCTAGATAATTGACTTAAAAATCTGACGAACGCTACTGAGTCAGAATCAAATGATATTAGAGCATTGGAGACTTTACCCTGATTCAAGCAATATCCAAGTTAATGACTTTTGATGAATTCCTGGAATGGAAACCAGAAAAGGGACGCTATGAATTACTTAACGGAGTTATTGTTGAAAGGCCAAATCCAACGGGTAAACATTCAGCAATCGCGGGTTTTCAAGCGATAGAATTGGGTTTAGAAATTCGGCGATTACAACTTCCTTACTTTATTCCCAAGGCATGTACCCTTAAATTTAACGATAACTCGGGCTACGATGCAGATGTGATTGTATTAGATAAACAAGCGGTAGAAGCCAATGAGTCTCGATGGGAAAGAGAATCAGTTATTACTCAGGGAAATTCGATTCAATTAGTTATTGAAGTTGTCAGGACAAATTGGCGCGATGATTATGCACAGAAAATGATTGATTGTGAAGCATTAAGCATTTCTGAATATTGGATTGTAGATTATTTAGGTTTAGGGGGTAGCCGTTATATTGGTTATCCCAAACAGCCTACTTTATCGGTTTATCACTTAGTAGATGGTGAGTATCAAATTAAGCTGTTTCGGGGAGAGGAAAGGATTGAATCAGCGGTGTTTCCCGAGTTAAATTTGACCGCTAAGCAAATTTTTAACGGTGGATAAGTGCGGAGGCGATCGCATAGCTAAGTTGGTTATAGCACTACAATGCCATTGTAGGGGTCACTTGTTAGAGTCCAGTTTTGTCACCTAAAACCCGCGCACAAAGCGGGTTTTGTTTTTTCTACAACCAAACTGGTAGATTTGGCATTATCAATTAGGAATGACAGAATATGTCTAGGGCAGAGATTTAGTACAGTCGCCACGTTTTGTCGAGGCTGTTGCTGGGCAGTTTCGCAGTTTGCATGAGTTCGCTGTTAAAGAAACGCTAGCCCCATTTTCGTCGGCACTATCCCCATCCGTGAACAAAGCGCAAGCAAGCAGAAAAAGAAAGAGAACAACAGTTAGAATCCGATCGCCTTGCAGAGTCCCAAGCAGAAGCCGCTAACCGGATTCAAGACGAGTTTTTAGCGGTGCTGTCCCATGAGTGGCGATCGCCCGTGTGCTTAAACACTGAATGACTTAGGTTTTGGGCATATTATATCTTGATTCCCTAACAATAACTGGCATAATAGCTAAATAGGCAGGACTAACCGCAATGAATGTAGAACGTACACACTCCTTGAATGATGGACAAGAGCTTACTGTAAATTTTCCTCAAGAGCTATGTACGCACTGCCAAGCACTCGAAGCACGACGATTTGCGGTGATAGTCGCTCACATGACTGAGGCCTTTATTTCTATTAATTCAGAGTGGCACTCCACCTATGTCAACCATAAAGCAGAGCAGCTTTTAAACAGGAAGTGGCAACACCTGATAGGCAAAAATATATGGACTATATTTTCGGTAGATCTTACCTCTGAGCTATATAAGTATTGTCATCGAGCGATCGTAACGCCAACGGCGATCGAGTTTGAAGAACACTACCCCTCACTCAACAAGTGGTTGAGAATTCGCCTCATCAAGAGTGAAGATGGCTTACTTATTTACTTCCAAGACACGACTCAAACATCTCAACTCGATCGACAATTGAAAGCCGAAATCGCAAAGTGCCAGCAGGTGGAAGCCACCCTTCAGAAAGAACAGGACTTTTTGAAGGCAATCCTAAACAACGTTCAAGCTGGCATTGTCGCTTGCGATGCCGATGGCATATTGACGGTATTTAACCAAGCAGCTAAAGATTTTCATGGGGTACCTCAGCAGCCACTTCCACCGGCTCAATGGGCCCAGTATTATGACTTGTATTTGCCCGACGGCAAAACACCCATGAATACAGAGGATATTCCCCTGTTCCAGGCATTGCAAGGACAGAACGTTCGTGATGTGGAAATGATGATTGTTCCGCAGCAGGGAAAGGCGCGAATGCTGTTAGCAACTGGACAGGCAATTATTGCCGCAAACGGCGAAAAACAGGGTGCAGTTGTCGTGATGCACGACATTACACAGCGCAAGCAGGCAGAAACTGCTCTGCGTGAGGGTGAAGCGCAATTATCCAGCATCTTCCAAACTATTCCTGATGGCATCACTATTCTAGATTCTACCGGACAGATTATTGCCGCTAATAAGGCAGCAGAGAGGATTTTAAGATTAACTAGCAGCGACATTGTGGAGCGAGGCTATAACGATCCATCCTGGTTCATTACAACCGTGGAAGGTCATCCTTTCCCAGAAGATGAACTGCCGTTTGCGAGGGTTATGCAAACAGGTGAGCCTGTTTATGGTATTGAACATGGCATTAGCCATGCCGATGGAACTCGCACGATTCTCTCGATCAATGCTTCCCCTTTGTTTGACGCAGAGGGACAAATCATCAATATCATTGCTGCTTTCAGCGACATTACTGAACGCAAGCAAACCGAAGACGAACGAGTAAAGCTTGTTCAAGAACAGGCAGCCCGTGCTTTAGCAGAGGTTTCTCAGGAAAAATCAGCATTTTTAGCCCAAGTGAGTGCTGTCCTTTCCTCTTCACTAGAGTATGAACAAACTCTCCAAAGCGTTGCAAAGCTGGCAGTTCCTTATTTTGCAGATTGGTGTAGTGTTGATGTGCTGAATGACGATCGCACAATCGATCGGGTTGCAGTGGCTCATTCTGATCCCGAAAAAGTGAAGTTTGGCTGGGAGTTGGCTCAACGCTTTCCGAGACATCTCGATGATGGGTATGGCATTGCTAAAGTCATACAAACAGGACAGGTTGAAATTGGGATTGAGATTACAGATGAACAGTTAGTTGCTGCAGTGCCGAATGGTGAATACCTGGAAATCTTACGTGGAGTTGGGTTAAAGTCGTGCATCATTGCACCCCTACAGGCACGCGGGCGCGTCTTGGGTAGCATTACCTTTGTGTTTACTGAATCCGATCGCCGCTATCGCCTGGAAGACATTGGCCTGGCTGAAGATTTGGCTCAGCGAGCAGCGATCGCCATTGATAACGCTCGTCTCTATAATGAAACCCAACAAGCGCAATTAGCTGCCGAACTCGCGGCTAACCGGACGGCTCGACTGCTGGCGGTGATGACGGCTTTGTCTGAATCGCTAACCTCGGCTCAAGTGGCTCAGGTGATTATTGAACAGGGAATGTCCGCACTGGGAGCGAGTTCTGGTTTGGTTGCCGTATTAAACCAGGATGCAAGCGAACTGGAGATTATTCAAGCGATCGGGTATGAGCACGTAGGAGAATTTCAGCGCAGTTTTTCAATTCACGCACCCTATCCTCTCGCAGAAGCTGTGCGAAGTGGGCAACCTGTTTGGGTAGAAACTATGGAAAACCGAATTGCCCGTTATCCTCATTTAGCCGAAGCGTATGCCAAGGCTGGTTCAGAAGCCTGGATTTCAGTGCCATTGTTGATTGAAGGACAAGCCGTTGGTGGACTATCGCTGAGTTTTTCGACCGTTCCCCAACTTTCCGAGAGCGATCGCGCTTTTGTTTTGGCACTGGCACAGCAGTCAGCGCAGTCGATCGACCGAGCACGGCTCTACGAGTCAGAATCGCAAGCACGGACACAAGCAGAAGCAGCTAACCGAATTAAAGATGAGTTCTTAGCTGTCTTGTCGCACGAATTGCGAACTCCGTTGAATCCGATTCTGGGTTGGACTCGACTGCTGCGAAGGGGAACCCTGGATTCTGGCAAGACGGCGGTAGCTCTCGAAACGATTGAACGCAATACCCAGTTGCAAGTTCAACTGATTGAGGATTTGCTGGATATTTCTCGCATTCTGCAAGGGAAGCTGAGTTTGGACTCTACTCCTATTAATTTGAAAACAACTTTTAAAGCTGCGCTCGAAACAGTTAGTTTAGCCGCCGAAGCGAAAAACATTCAAATTCAAACTCACCTAGAACCCAATGTTGGCGATGTGTTAGGAGATGCTACCCGATTGCAACAGGTAGTCTGGAATTTGCTCACCAATGCCATTAAGTTCACCCCAACTGGAGGTCGAGTTGAAGTTGAACTAAAAAAAATTGATTCCTATGCTCAAATTCAAGTCAGGGATACAGGGAAAGGGATTAAGCCAGAATTTATTCCCTATGTATTTGACACATTTCGACAAGCCGATAGCAGTATTACCAGAAGCTTTGGTGGATTAGGGCTGGGATTAGCGATCGTGCGTCACGTCGTTGAGCTACATGGTGGAACTGTCAAAGCCGAAAGTTTTGGAGAAGGACAGGGATCAACATTTACTGTCACACTTCCTTTATTAGCCAGAAGCAATGATGCAAACAGCGATCGCAACGATAATCTATCACTCACAGCTCACACTTCACCCTTGGCTAGATTATGTATCCTGGCCGTCGATGACGAAGTAGACAATTTAGAGTTAGTTCAATGTATTTTGGAGCAAGCGGGAGCCACAGTGATCTCTGTATCTTCAGCAAAAGATGCGCTACAAAAGCTCAATGAATCTAAGCCAGATGTTTTGATTGCTGATATTGGAATGCCACAAATTGATGGCTATATGTTGATTCGTCAAGTCAGACAACTATCCATACAGGAGGGAGGAGAAATTCCCGCGATCGCCCTGACAGCGTATGCAGGTGAGGCAAATCAACAGCAAGCACTAGCAGCCGGATTTCAAAGGCATCTTCCCAAGCCTGTTGAGCCTGAAACGTTAGTGGAGACAATTGAGAAATTGCTTCATCCAATAGAGTAATATTAACTACGGTTGCACTCCTGATGATTGTTGACTGTTAGCTGTTAACTGTCAGCCGAAAAACTGAATGAGATAAATTCCGCTTGCAGCGAAATAGTCAAATCCAGTCAACAGTCAACAATTACCGCTGGATGGTGCAACCAGAATTGATATAATTCATCTGCGTTAATCTGTGTTTATCTGCCCTTATCTGCGGTTAAAAAAATAGAATTTCAGCAAGCGCAGATGACAATGGATTGACGCTGATTAACGCAGATAAAGAGTAGAGAGATAGGAGTAATTCTGATGCTAACAAATTTGATATGATGGTGGAGTAAGGATTTCAAATTGATTATTCGAGATGTCTTTTGAGTATAGTCTGGGAAGAAAATGTCACGAGAGGGCTAGCCTAATGCTGCTTGGCTTCGATGTATGAATAGGCTCTGCTAAGGCATTGCTCCCCAAACCCGATAATATATCCTTGACACTTGCCCTGGGCCCACAACGCGGGAAATTTTAACTTTGCCCTACAGTTAGGAAATTCCGATCGCAACCTTAAGCAATGTCGATCGCCCCCAGCCCACCAGTCCGCCAGTCCATCTCAGGACACGGCACCGCGCCGTGTCCTGAGCCGTAACTTATCGGCGACAGCCTTCGGCGATCGCCCTTAACACCGCTAGCCGCACTTCTGGATGAGATTTCTCAAGCCCGTTAGCCCGAAAAATCCAGTGTCCGCCGCCCGCGTGCTCGATCGCAATCTTCTGACCGTCAGGCAAAACTATTTGCCACCAATTCAACACAGTGGCTTTAATAAGGTGGCACTGAATTTCGTTCAGTTGAACCTCCATTAATTTCAGTTGACGCATGATTGGATTTTGGGCAGATGACTTCATGATTTTTCTCATTAAATGAATTCGACTGTTTCTCGGCTTTGATTTCACTTTGCCGATTTTTGAACTTAACTTCACCTTCCGAAGTTTTTGCCTTAACTTCCCTTTCCGAAGTTTTCGCCTTACCTTCCCTTTTACCACCTTTAGGGTCAACTTTGACTCCAAAACCTTTAGACTTAACTTTTCCTGGGGCAGAAGTTGAAGTCTGTTCCGTTGCCGGCTTCTTAAACTCCGCGTCTAATTGGTCTAAAATCTCCTCTTGTTCGGGAGTATGTTCCGCTGGCTGCTCTAAATTTCTGGGATTGTATTCGCCAACCAACCTTGCCAAAAATTCGGAAATTGACAGTCCGGCTGCGGCTGCTTTTTTGGTTAAAAGGGCGTAGGTGTCGGTTTTAATGCGAATTTGTTTGAGCCGGAGGTTGGGATTGTTGTCAACTGTTTCGGCAATAGTTACTGCGGTAATCCTTTCTTTTGGTATAACATCGACAACTTCTTGCCACTTTTCCTGTAAACGACAGTCGCCATATTGGTCGGTAATTGCGTGTTTGAACAAAGGAACAACTTGAGCGACGCAGCTAGGCAAAATCTCAAATCCGGCTTTAATCAAGCGCAGGCAAATGCCAGCAGCTTTGATAATTTGCGTGCAGTAAAAATACTGCCTGCCTAATGCTTGTTCGCAGTAAGTTTTAAAAGTTTTGAACTTGTCTTTGTACAATCGCAGTTTTCGGATTGCGTCCAGCATGATTCCTTGACGCACGTAGTCTAGGAATCCCCTTTTAATTTCGCTTGTCAGGTAGTCTAAATCGTGAAAGGGAGATTGACTCTGGATTTCTTCTTCAAAGTCTAGCAGCGGGCCTGCAAAGTGAAAGTTGGAGGCGACATCGCCTAGGTAGAAGTTGTCAATTGATGGGGACATGATCTGGAATGGTTCGAGAAAGGGCACGATAGCACAGAAGTTGTGCGATCGCAAAGGAGAAGTTTTGGTCTGGATCTTTGATACAATTTTGAGTTGTGTTGTCCTGTGAGGTCGATAGACCTTTTACATGGCATCACCTCCTCGGCGTTGAGAAAAAAGGGGCTTGAGGTATGCGCCCAAGCCGCAAAAATACGCTTGGGTATGCAAGCACAATTGATAGACACGAAAAATCAGGCGGTTCTTCAAACCTGCATTTTGACGAAAGGAGGCTCGCCCAACCGCTTTGCTATGTCCTTATTCGTAGTTTAGTCAGACTTATTGTTTTTGTCAAGGGTAAACTACGAAATATTCTGCACCATGAATCAAGAAGTACGGGATTTATACGAAATGAGCCTTGCAGAAATTAGAGAATACAGGGGCTTGAGTCGCCGAGAGCTTAGCCAGCAACTGACGGGGAAAGTCTCTGAAGATACTTTGTATTCAATAGAAAAAAGAAAACAAAAACCCAGAGTTGATACTGCAATAGCCATCTGTACAGCCCTAAATATTAGCTTGAAACAGTTCTGTCACTCGATCGGGCTAGATGTTTCAGGACTTGTTGATGATTACGTTCCGCCGAGGAACAGCTAACAAACAGAGCTAAATCATGGTCTTGATATTTGATACAATTTTAAACTGGGCTGTGAGGTCGATCGACCTTTTACATGGCATCACCTCCTCGGTCTTGAGAAAAAAGGGGCTTGAGGTATGGGCCCAACCCCCGAAAAAACGCTTGGCTATGCAGGCATAATGGGTAGACACTACAAATAAGGCGGTTCTTCAAACCTGCATTTTGACGAAACTAGGCTCGCTGAGCTGCCTTTGTTGTTCCTACCAACATGAAGTTTACGTCTTATCAGACTTTTTGTCAAGACGTTTGCATCATGAATATTTCGTCCTATGATAGAAGAAGATTTACAAGAAAAGGAGAAGTCTCCATTGAGACTACTCAGAGAACAAGCTGGACTAACACGCCCTCAAGTCAAAGAAAAAATCGGAATTTCCGAGCGAAGACAAGCTGACTGGGAATTAGGCAAGGCTCTACCTAACGCTGAAAACATACTTGCACTGGCTAACCTGTACCAGGTTTCTCTAAAAACTATGTTTGAGGTTTTAGGATTAGACGTAACCAAAATTCCCGATGACTTACCAAGTCGATCGCCCTCGCCTAACGACAACTAACCTGCAGGGGTTCGGAAATGTCTAGGGAAAGGCGCTTGAGTCATGCACCCAAGCCCGGAAAATACTAAGGCTATAACTAAAAACTCAGAAGCCCGATCGACCTTTCATCCCTCAATCCGTAATTTTCCCTCTCAGAGCTTTAATCTGCCCTCGCTTGGTTTTGCTGTCGAGACGCTTGCGCTGGGAACTACGAGTTGCTTTGCTGGGTTTGCGCCTTTTCGGTATGACGATCGCACTTTTAATCAGTTCTTGCAGCCGTCTCAAAGCCTCCTCCCGGTTTTGTTCCTGGCTGCGGTGTTCCTGGGCTTTGATGACAATCACACCTTCGGAGGTGATGCGCTGGTCGTTGATTTGCAACAAACGCTCCTTGTAGCGATCGGGCAATGAGGAAGCTGGGATATCAAAGCGCAAGTGAATCGCACTCGCCACCTTATTTACATTTTGCCCCCCCGCGCCTTGAGAGCGAATGGCACTAATCTCGATTTCGCCATCAGGAATGAACACAGTATTAGAAATTTGTAACATGATGAATAAGTGAAATTAAAGATACTGAGAAAGCAGTGCATCTTTTATATATAACTTAGTTTAGTATATAAGTTATTTACAATTTTTAGCTAGCAGGATGAATTCGATTAGTTTTTTTCTATCCCATAACTCTACGTCGTTAGACTTAGCAAGATTGTAAGCATTTTCTGTAAATCTGTTGTTCGTAATTACTCTTCCTTTATTTCCTTTGTAATGTCTGACGGCTCCTGCTACTTCTTGAACTGCTTTAATCCCAACTGGATTTTTGCTTCTTTTCGCTTGAACCACGGTTTTGGAGCCATCTTTGTATAAAATTAAATCCGCCCCATAATCTTGACTATCTTGAGTTAAAGTAACAGTATAACCAAAGTTGACAAAATGAACCTCTAGAAATTTTTCAAACTCTTTTCCCGTCATTTCATCCACTTCCAGAATACCACTGCCTAATAAACGCTTGTTTTCCTCTTCTTCTTTCAGTGTATCCAATACCGATGTCGCAATCACACCCAAAACGGCAGCGGCTCTTCCAATAAAAGATTTCATATAATTACATTTTTTTAAAATGAGTAGTTATGATGTTAGCAGATTTGCTCAGTATAGTTATCTACTAAGATCACAAGTAAGATCACAAGCACATTGTGATCTTACTTACTGATTCTTTTAGATTCCCGATCTAAGACTTGGGCTTTTTGTCTCCACTCAAGTTCAAGTATGGTTCAAAGAGTCAGGCGAGAGTCAAGGGATTTTATAGTTGAGAACTGTAACAAAACTTTAATCACACCCAAACCGTAGGTTTAGCAAAAATTACGGCGGATACAGTGACAATGGGCAATGCTGTAGCCTAAGATCGGTTTAAATTGTCAGTATCATCTCAAAGCAAGGGTGCAAAATGGCAGATATCAACGGCACGATGATGCAATATTTCCACTGGTACATTCCCGATCGAGGAACCCTGTGGGATGAGGTGAAAAACCAGGCGAAAGAATTGGCAGATGCGGGTTTTACCGCACTGTGGCTGCCCCCAGCTTACAAAGGAAGTGGCGGGAAAAGCGACGTTGGATATGGGGTTTACGACTTATTTGATTTGGGAGAATTCGACCAAAAAAGTTCAATTCGCACCAAATATGGTACTAAGCAGCAATATTTGGATGCGATCGCAGCTCTGCACAAATCTCATATCCAAGTCTATGCCGATGTAGTTATCAACCACAAAATGGGTGCAGATGCAGCAGAGATATTTAAGGCAACTCCTTATCCTCACCACGATCGGCTAAATCCCAAAGGTGGATTGCAAGAAATCAAAAGCTACACCCATTTTAACTTTCCCGGACGCAAAGGTAAATATTCCCAATTTGAATGGCACTGGTGGCATTTTGACGCAGTAGACTACAACGAATACAATAAAGACGATCGCGGCACAGTCTATTTGGTAGATGGGAGAATATTTGATGACTATGTTGCCCTAGAAAATGGCAATTTTGCATATTTAATGGGGTGCGATCTGGATTTCCAGGATCAATGGGTACGAGATGAAATTACACACTGGGGTAAGTGGTATCTCGACACAACAGGTGCCGACGGTTTCCGTTTAGATGCCATCAAGCACATATCGTCTTGGTTTTTTGCCGAATGGTTGGATGAAATGGAGCGATATGTCGGCAAAGATTTGTTTGTTGTCGGTGAGTATTGGGCACCAAATATCGATATCCTGCACTGGTATGTCGGTTCAGTTAATGGCAAAATGTCAGTTTTTGATGTGCCGCTGCATTACAACTTTCATTACGCCAGCCAACAGGGCGGTAACTACGATATGCGGCGCATTTTAGACGGTACAATGATGCAGCAGCAACCGACTCATGCAGTAACCTTTGTCGAAAACCACGACTCCCAACCGCTGCAAGCACTTGAATCTGTGGTAGAACCGTGGTTTAAACCTCTTGCTTATGCGATTATTCTATTGCGAAGAGAAGGTTATCCCTGCGTTTTCTACGGCGATTATTACGGTGCAGAATATGAAGATTGGGGGCGTGATGGCAATCGGTATAAAATTTTTATGCCGTCTCATCGATCGCTAATTGACAAGTTGCTCCATGCTCGCAAACACTTCGCCTACGGCCCTCAATATGACTATTTCGATCATTGGAATACCATTGGCTGGACGAGATTGGGCAATGGGAAACATCCACAGGCAATGGCAGTAATTATGAGTGACGGCCCGGAGGGTTCCAAGTGGATGGAAGTTGGTAAACCTCATGCTAAGTTTGTGGACTTAACAGGGCATATTAAGGAACCTGTTTCTACTAACGAGTGGGGTTGGGGCGAGTTTCGCTGTCAAAGCGGTTCAGTATCCGTGTGGGTTCAGGAAAAAGATTAGTTGGCAGTAATCTCATGTTCTATCTGTAAGGTGCGCCGAAACGCACCCTACTAAAATTAATTAATCGGTAGTACCGGTTTGCAGCGATTCTTTAGCAGTCTGCGTCCACTCAGAGTGGAAGAATTCGCCGCGCGGTTTGTCGGTGCGCTCGTAGGTGTGAGCCCCAAAATAATCCCGCTGAGCTTGCGTGAGGTTTTGCGGCAATCTTTCGCGCCGGTAGCTATCGAAATAGTCCAGCGAGGCGCTAAATGCTGGCACTGCAATCCCCAGTTGGCAAGCAGTAGCTAACACGTCTCGCCAAGCCGATTGGCGATCGAGAATGCTCTGTTTGAACTCCGGCGCTAACAGCAAATTCGGCAGCGTGGGGTCGTCCTTGAAAGCTGTTTTAATCTTGTCCAAAAAGCCAGCCCGAATAATACAGCCACCTTTCCAAATTCGGGAAATTTCGCTCAAACTCAAGTCGTAATTGTACGACTTCGAGGCCGCGCTCAACAGCGCCATGCCTTGCGCGTAGGAGCAAATCTTCGAGCAGTAAAGCGCATCCCGAACTTTGTTCACAAACTCTTTAGTATCGCCTTCGTACTTGCCGCTAGGCCCGGTCAGTTCTTGGGAAGCTTTAACGCGCTCGTCTTTGTAAGAAGACATGATTCTCGCATTCACAGCAGCGATAATTGTGGGAATGCTCACGCCCAATTCCAAAGCACTCATTACAGTCCAGCGACCAGTGCCTTTTTGACCGGCTGCGTCCATAATTACCTCAACTAAGGGTTGCTTAGTTTCCGGGTCGTTGTACTTGAAAATGTTAGCCGTAATTTCAATCAAAAACGAGTTGAGTTCGTCTGTGGTATTCCATTCGGCAAAAACTTCCTGCAACTGCTGGCCGTTCAATCCACCAACGTTTTTGAGCAAATCGTATGCTTCAGCAATGAGCTGCATATCGCCGTACTCAATGCCGTTGTGAACCATCTTCACGTAGTGACCAGCGCCACCGGGGCCGATGAATGTAACGCAGGGGCCGTCATCTACTTGAGCCGCAATTTTGGTGAGAATTGGCTCTAGTAGACCGTAAGCAGTACGGGTGCCACCGGGCATCAAGCTAGCACCGTTGAGCGCGCCTTCTTCGCCGCCGCTGATGCCCATGCCGACAAATCCCAGCCCCATCGATTCTAAATCTTTGGTGCGGCGTTCGGTGTCGTCGTAGAGCGAGTTGCCGCCGTCAATAATCATGTCGCCCGGTGACAGCATGGGTTTGAGCTGGTCGATGACTGCATCTACGGGTTTCCCAGCTTGCACCATGACTAAGATTCGGCGCGGGGTTTCTAGGGCATCGACGAATTCTGTCAGAGTCTTGGTGCCTACAATGTTCTTGCCGGGGGCGCGTAGGGCCATGAAGTCGTCGGTTTTGGCTGCTGTGCGGTTGTATACAGCCACGGAGAAGCCTCTGCTTTCGACGTTGAGCGCTAGGTTTTCGCCCATCACTGCTAGACCGATTAAACCAAAATTTTGCTTTGTCATGCTAATAACCCGCTGGTTGTTCCCGCTTGATGATAGGTTTGCGAGAGAGGAAAGCGAGGCGGGGTGTACCGCTTTCCGGTGGACTAAAAGTATTGGACAATAGACCTAGGAGGTTTAAGTTTATTTTTATATTCCCAGAATTGCTGTTTGGTAAATCAGTAGGGTTTTTTTAAGATTTAAGGGATATTAATGACGCGGGCAGGTGATGATAAGGCAGGTATTATGTCGATCGCGGTAACGGTAGATACAAACAAGCGGACATTTTGAGGACTATTGAGGAGACTGTTTTAACTATGGAAGATTTGCAGTATCTCGCGGCCTGGGTGAAGGAGCAACACGCTCGCGAGTATATTTTGACTTGGCTGCTGAGTCAGCAGGGGCTGTGGTGGTCTGATGGGGATATTTATCAGGCCGTTTTGCAAAAGTCGGGAAAGCTTTTGAAAGCTTATGTTCAAAAAAGGCAAGCGGGAGAGTTATTTGAGGGAATTTCTGAGAAGTTGGTGGGAGATGATAATTGGGATGATTTGGCGGCGAGTTTGGCGCGGATTGTTGCGGTTTATCAAGAGGAATTATCGCATTTGCAAGAGCGCGATCGCAAGGGGGATGGGGTAAAAAAAAATTTGATTAGCCAACCGTTAACTGGAGATCCTTTGCCGCTTTTGGAGGTGCAGCAAGCTTTGCCCGATCCTTATGCGGATACGTTGACGGGGAGATAATTGCTCATCATTTTTGTGGATGGAGGCTCATCTCAGAAACCGGGTTTCTTCCCTTATTTCTCGTACTCAACCCAAATTGTCGCAGAAACCCGGTTTCTCGCCACTTGGGCGACAGTTCTGGATCTAGATTCAAGGATTGAGAATAGGTGTAATATCTAGAAGAAATCCGGGAAGTACATCTTCACCAGAAAGTGTAGGCGGTTGGTCAAAAGAGAAATTAATCACTTCTGCTACATCTTCAGACAACCGATAGATTTCTACTAAGGGCGTTTGGGGGTCAATTAGCCAACCTAAGCGACAGCCATTAGTTCGATAATACCGCATTTTAGCCCGCAATGTTTCTAGGGAATCACTTTGCGATCGCAATTCTATTACAAAGTCCGGGCACAGGGGAGGAAATTTGCGCTTATCTTCTGCGGATAATGCTTCCCAACGTTCTAGGAGTACCCAAGAAACATCAGGGGAACGCTTGGCACCGTTGGGTAATTGAAAGACAGTGGAAGAGTCAAAGACTTTTCCCAATCGAGTCTGACGATTCCACAAATTTAGGTCTGTAGTCAAATCGGAATTTCTGATGCCGCTTTCGCCGCCTGTTGGAGGCATAATAATTAGTTCTCCTTCGGGGGTTTGTTCTAATCGCCACTCTTCATTAGCGATGGACAATTGATAAAATTGTTCGTCGGTTAAAGCGACGGCGGCAGGTAGGTTGAGAGTTATAGTTTCCATCGTTGATATTATCGCCAACTAGGTTGGTTTTATTATAGCTCGCACTTTATGACAATTTTTTCAAAAAGATCGCATTCATCAGTAAAACAGGTATCTCTGCTTTACCTCGAAGCCTAGATCCCCCTAAATCCCCCTTAAGAAGGGGGACTTTGAATCGAACTTTTGTCCCATCAAGAAGCGGGAATTTGTATTTGACTTTTGTCCCCCCCTTAAAAAGGGGGGCTAGGGGGGATCGAGACTTTGCCACAAAACAAATGAGATTAATCTATCATAAATCTATCTCGCACAATCATCCCAGAAACCGCGTTTCTTCCGATATTTCTCGTACTCAACTGAAAATTGTCGCAGGAACTCGGTTTCTCGCCACCTAACGAGAGAAATTAGATCGCAAATCCGCGATAATTTATCACAATCACCCGCGCCAAATTCCCCACGCTAACCCGCAAGTCCGCCGGGGGTTGAAACCCCCGTCTCATAGCAAAAGTCCTCTCAAAGAGGACTGAAAGACACATTCTTGAACAAGCATTGCAATATCTCCCCAGTCGGTTTCAACCGACTTCCGCTATGAGACAGGGGTTTTAACCCCTGGCGGACTGTTGATTTCACTCTAAATATAGCTACTAGCTTGACGGGTGAACATTGAGCAGTAAATTCCGTTTGATGCTATCAATTCGTCGTGAGTTCCTATTTCTGCTATTTTACCGTTTTCCATGACGGCGATACGATCGGCAATTTTGGCCAATCCCAACCTGTGACTGATGACAATCGTGGTTTTCCCGGCGGCTATTTGGCGAAAGATGCTATAAATTTCGTGTTCTGTCTTGGGGTCGAGGGCGGCAGTTGGTTCGTCAAAAATGAGCACTTCGGCTGTAGAAAGCCGCATTAAGGCGCGGGCGATCGCAATTCTTTGCCACTGTCCCCCCGATAAGTCGATGCCGTCTTCTAATTGTTTCCCCAAGGGAGTCTCTAAACCTTGCTCTAAACTGTTGACTTTAGCTGCAATTCCTGCTTCGGAAATAGCTTCGTTAATTGCGCTGTCATCCGACAGTGAAAGCAAGTCGCCGAAACCGACGTTTTCGCGGACTGTGGAGGGGAAACGGGCGTAATCTTGCATGACTACGGCGATGCGCGATCGCACGTATGCTAGAGAGTACGCTCGCAAATCTTTGCCGTTCCAGTCGATCGTACCACTTGTGGGGTCGTACAGGCGACCGAGGAGTTTGCCAAGAGTTGTTTTACCCGCGCCATTTTCACCAACAAGCACTAGCATTTCACCCGGATTAATCGTTAAGTTGATATCTTCAACCGTGCTTTTATTGCTACCGGGATAGCAAAAAGATAAATCCTTAATCTCGATACCAATTTTATCTTTTGTGGGGGGGGAATCTTGCCCGCCTTCTGGTAAACTAGGCAGGCGAGATGCCACATCCACAAGCGGAGACTGCAATTCTGGTTTCAGTTCCAAAAGTTGAAAAATCGGACTAACACCGAGAGAGATATCGTACAAATTAGCATAATTGCCTATAAGTAATTGCAAACTTTGCTCCACCTGAACAATCAAACCCGAATAAAGCGCCAAATCTCCCAAAGTATAGCGACCACCCAAAGCTCCAATTACCACATAAACAAATGGCAAAGCTACTCCTACTCTACTAAAGACTGACCACAAAAGTAAAACAATTGCTCCTTTTTTTCGGATTTGCTGCATCTCGCTAAAAAACTGCAAAAACTGACTCTGCCAGCGTTTGAGCCAAAGTTCCTGCAACCCAAACAAACGCAATTCTTTAGCGTATTCTTCCCCCGTCAAGACTCGAGCGGATAAGTTCATTTCACGAGTTATTTTAGCTTGCTTTCTTTGAACTCTCCAGATGATTTTGCTATATTTTCTTTGGATGTAAATTGAGGGGCAGGATGAAATCAACATCAGCACTGGCACCCACCAAGCTATTGCAGCAGCAAGGCCTATCGATGGAATAAATATAAAAATTCCCGTGACTGTCATGCTGATGGTAAAGGCTAGTTGCTGTATTTTGAATACTCCCGTTTTGGCTAGTTCTACTATATTTAATAGTTCGGGGTTTTCAAAGAGGGCAATATCGTCGAAATTGGCGACTTTTTCGATGACTTTTCCTTCGACAAAGCCTTGAACGCGATCGCGCAAAGATGTCGAGACAAAAGAACCCATTGTGTCTAGGGCATCGCCGACTAACCTGAGACTTAAGACTCCGGCAATACTCCACAGCAATATTGGTCGGGAAAGCATCAAAGCAAAGGGCTGTGCTGTTTGGTTTTGCGATAGCAACCTAGATACTTCATCAATGATTAATTTATCTAAAAAAAGCACGGCAGATGGGGCAGCACCGCCGATGATGTTGAGTATTATTAAATTGCGGAGTTCTATTGGTGCGGCTCTGATTATCAGGCCCAGGCTGCGCCACAGAGCTTGGAATGTGGTAATTTGGATGGGTTGCATAATTCAATCGCAATAATTTTATTTATTCATCTCCTCCTGCTGTATTATAACAGTAGTTACCACGTAATATAGTTTACTAACAATTAGGTCGTCAGGGATTTTAATCCCTGCCTCATAGCTAAAGTCCTCTTTAGAGGACTGTTCGTTAATATTTAGAATTTGAGTCGGTTAGCTTCGTTTAAACAGGAGTGCCGCTTAATATGTACAGGATTTACATCAAGTCTGCTAGTGTGTTTCTTCAGTCCACTTCAGTGGACTTGAGCTGTGAGACGGGGGTTAAAACCCCCGGCGGGTTAGTGCGAAAGCGACAAATATCAAATTATCCAAATGTCAAACGCCGCACCGTACCGTCATCTGTAAATCGCTGTTCGCCAACGCCAACAACTTCCACAATAACTTCGCGTTCTGATATCAAAAATTGACCCTCGCGCGCGGCAATTTCAACGATGATTTTTTCCCCTTCCAAATACACTTTGTAATTAGTCGTAGCCCAGACACCTTGTTCGTGTTCAAAACTGTGTCCGTCGTCCTCATAAAGCGTCCATTCACCGCTTCCGGGCCAAATTCGCATTTTTAATGACTCAAGCCGTTCTTCGCTGACAAATTGCCTCACGGGTTCCATCGCAATTATGCCCCCACCCCGCACGTAAAGCGGCATTCTCTCCAAAGGTGCATAAGCTAAAATGTGCGTCGGGCCCTGATAGCATTCGCCCGTCCACCAATCGTACCAAGTCCCCTCCGGGAAATACACGGCGCGGTGTTCAACTCCCGGGCGGTAAACGGGTGCAGCCATCAGCGACGGGCCGAGCAATACTTGATCGTAAAGGTGATAAGTTGCCCGATCGCGCGGAAATTGATATAGTAACGGTCGCAAAATCGGTGTTCCCGTCGTCGCAGCTTCCCAAAACAACGTGTAAATATAAGGCAACAACTGATAGCGCAAATTCATGTATTCGCGGCAAATCTTCTCAGTGCGATCGCCAAAAACCCACGGTTCGTGTTGGGCCGTATTTATCGCCGAATGACCGCGCATCAAGGGATACAGCATTCCCACCTGCATCCACCGCGCGAACAATTCAGCGGTTGCATTCTCCGCAAAACCCCCGATGTCGCAACCGACAAACGCCACGCCGGAAAGCCCCATATTGCAAAGCATCGGTAGCGACATTTCTAAGTATTCCCACTGCGATAGATTGTCGCCCATCCATACCGACGAGTAACGCTGAATGCCGGCAAAACCCGATCGCGTCAGCACAAAAGATCGCTCGCCCGATCGCACTTGTTGCAACCCTTCCGAACAAGCTTTCGCCATCATCAACCCATACAAATTGTGCGTTTCCGCGTGGGTGGCGCCCTCGGATTCCGGGCCTTGCGGTGCATCCAGCGGAAACCAGATGTGTTGGTGGCCGTCGCCAAAAGGCCGTTCTGCGATCGAAGGTTCGTTCATGTCGTTCCAAATCCCCGCAACGCCCATATCTGTAAGGTTTTTGTGCAATTCGCCCCACCACTGGCGCACCTCTGGCCGCAGGAAGTCTGGAAACACCGCTTTTTCGGGCCAAACGTAACCGTGGAATAGCCTTCCCTCTGCGGTGCGGACGAAATAGTCATTTTCCACACCCTGATCGAATACTTCATAATCTCCTTCCGGTTCGTACTTGACACCGGGATCGACAATCGTGACAACCTTAAAACCGGCTGCTTTCAAGTCTGCGAGGAGTTTCGCGGGATCGGGGAAACGCTTCGGGCTCCAGGTAAAAACGCGGTAGCCGTTCATATAGTCGATGTCGAGGTGGATGACATCGCAGGGAATCGCCCGATCGCGAAATTCCTTCGCCAACTCCCGCACAACGTCCTCGGAGTCGTAGCTCCAGCGGCATTGGTGGTATCCCAGCGCCCATTTTGGCGGAAGCGGCATCCGGCCGGTTAGCTGCGTGTAGGTGGCGAGAATTTGGGCGGGTTCCGGGCCGTAAATGATGTAGTAATCGAGTTCCGGGCCTCTGGTTTCCATCCGCAAAACCCCCGGTTGTTGGGCGCCGATGTCGAACTGGCTCCAAAATGTAGTGTTGAAAAAGAGGCCGTAAGCGCGATCGGGATTCAGGGCGATGTAAAATGGGATCGCCTGGTACATTTCGTCGCTGAGGGAATTGTAGTCAAGCGCGTCTATTGTCCAATTTGTCTTGACTTGGGAGAGTTTGTCGAGAAAGCCGGTGCGTTCGCCAAAACCGTAGAAGTGTTCGTCTGCTTCGATGCGTTTCCAGCCTGCGGTTGCGCCGGTGCGCCATCCCATACTAGGATCGCAGTCGCTAGCAAAGGGTTTTCCCGATTTGTCCAAGCATTCGATGGAAGCGCGATCGCGCTTGACTGAAATCGTTATTTGTGATGTTTCAATTTCTATTTTTTCGTCTGTTTCTCGCACTTCAAAGGGTATAATTTCCCACTCTTCGTCAGGGACAGTTATTGAGTACGATCTGCTTTTGAATTCACCTGTCGGGGACATTCGCACTCTGATTAAATTCGGCGCGAGGATGCTGAGGATTAGAGAAGTTTCGCCGCAATTAAAGTGAAGGGTGCGATCGGTTTTCTTTATGGACTCTACCGCGCCTATTGTTGACCAAGGCTGTTCAGTAATTTGGAGTTTTCCGAAGTATTGTGGCATAGACTCTGACTGAAAATATTATCGATTTTGCTTTCATGAGTTAAGGGTTGTCATCTGGCAAAAGGCTGAACTACAACGATCGATCTCATGCACCAAAACCTCAATATCTCTAATCTGTCCGATCCACCGCCTGATTAACCCGATCGCCTGGGAGTATTGTACAGGTGAGAGCTAAAGAACCTCAAATAGATGTAACCTAAGCTTATTAAACCTTTAACTTATGCCTCTCACCGAAATTTTACCCCTCCTCAAATAGTTATCTCACTCCGATAAACTGTTGCTACTAAATTTCGTGGTAGCCGAATTATGGAATGAATCAGGTTTAATCCCATTGGATGTTCAGAACAAAATAGCTAGTCAAGGTTTATATGATTCTTTTGAAGCTGCTGCTGGTTTAGCAAAAGCACTAGCAGAGGAAAAAGCGAAGACACATGGTTAATATCGTGCTTTGGTAGTCTAGATGGTTGCTTTTTCATCGACCGCCTGCTACCTTTATTTTGGGTACACTAAAACTTGATAGAAAACCTGCCTTTGTCTGTGGGAGTTGTTTTCCTTTTCACAGTTCTGGGCGTCTCAGGAACAGCGGTGAATTTGCTGATTGTTGCGTAATCACAAATTAGCACAAGTACAGTCTCGGTATTTTTAAAGATGAGGGTACCCATGAAACGTAAAAAACAAGACCAACTCAGCCGCCGCCATTTTCTACTCGGTTCGGCAATTGCAGGTAGCGGTATTGTTGTCGCAAACCTGCGATCGCAATCAGGATTAGCACAATCTTCTGCACCGGCAATTATCACCTCGGATCGGATGCGCCCCAGCATTCCCTACGGTGTTGCTAGCGGTGATATTACCGGCAACAGTGCGGTGATTTGGAGTCGGTGCGATCGCTCCTCCCGGATGATAGTCGAATATGACACCGCCGAGTCCTTCGGCAACGTGCAGCGCATCATCGGACCTGCAGCGTTGGAAACTAGCGATTACACGGCGCGTATTAACCTGATTGACCTACCAGCCCACCGGCAAATATTCTACCGAGTTAGCTTCCAGAATTTAGCCGATCCAAACATCTACAGCGTCCCCGTTACGGGGAGTTTTCGCACACCTCCAAACAGCAAGCGCGACATCTTTTTTGCCTGGTCGGGAGACACCGCCGGACAGGGTTGGGGTATCAATTCTGAATGGGGCGGCATGAAAATCTATGAAACTATCAGGCAGCTTAAGCCAGACTTCTTCATTCATTCTGGCGATTACATCTATGCAGATAATCCGATTAAATCTGAGGTAAAACTTGACGACGGTAGCATCTGGAAAAACATCACAACAGAAGAAAAGTCAAAAGTAGCTGAAACCTTAACAGAGTTTCGCGGAAATTACATCTACAACCTGCTAGACAATAACATCCGGCGCTTCAACGCCGAAGTACCTCAGCTAGTTCAGTGGGATGACCACGAAACTACAAACAACTGGTATCCCGGCGAGATGCTAATCAGCGATGACCGCTACAAAGTCAAAAGCAGTTCTTTACTGGCAGCGCGAGGCAAGCAAGCATTTATGGAGTATACGCCGATCCGCTTCGATGCCAACGACCCAGAACGGATTTACCGTTCGTTCAATTACGGTTCTTCCCTGGAAATTTTTATGCTGGATATGCGTAGCTACCGAGGAATAAACACTGCCAACCGTCAGACAGCAGCAAGTGAAGAAACAGCATTTTTGGGTAATGCTCAAGTTAGCTGGTTAAAGAAAAAATTGCAGAATTCAAAGGCAAGGTGGAAAGTAATTGCTAGCGATATGCCAGTCGGATTGGTGATTGAAGATGGCAAAAACAGCGGCAACTTTGAGAACCTCGCCAATGGAGATGGCCCTGCATTAGGACGCGAACTCGAACTTGCCCAATTGTTGCGCTTTATCCAGCAAAACAATATCCAAAATGTCGTTTGGCTGACCGCTGACGTGCATTATGCTGCCGCGCACTACTACGATCCCGGTCAAGCTCAATTCACTGATTTTAAACCGTTTTGGGAGTTTGTTGCCGGGCCGCTTCACGCTGGAACTTACGGACCAAATAAGCTTGACAATACTTTTGGCCCCCTAGTTAAGTTCCAAAGTTTGCCGCCGGGAGAATTAGAAAATCTACCTCCTACAAAAGGTTTTCAGTTCTTTGGTACGGTTAAAATTAATGGCGACAGTCAGGTGATGACTGTCGCGCTGCACAACCTTGAAGGCAAAATTCTCTACAGCGTGGACTTGCCGCCGGAGGTTTAAAACAGCTTCAAGGGCGCTGGACAAGTCGATCGGCAAAATTACAAAATGTAGGAGTAATATCAAGTTCTATCATCTGCGATCGATCGGGGAGTAGTAACGCACTCAAAGCGATATCTACTTACCCATCGAAAATAACATTTTCAATGCTAGTCAAACGACCCTTTTGGGCGGCGATCGAATCTAAGCGAAGCGCAAAGACTTTGCACCTTAGCTGCAACAGGATTGTTAGGCTGTTCCGTCACTTTCCGAAGTAATTGGTATACCGATTTGAGTGAACCACGTTAATTTGTCGAAGTATCCACGCTGAAATTGAATTTTACTATCTACAACGTGGAAGAACCCGCACCCGCGCAGAGTATAACTCTTGCCAGTCGGAGTAAAACCAGCAAATTCGCCGACAAATGTACCCGTGCCACTCCACTCCAAAATCGCCCACTCGCCGTCTTCAAACAGATTCTCCATATGGGTGCAGTTGTCTGGAAACGCCTGAAAGAATGAGATAAAAACTTACGCATCAATACCTTCACCACCTTAGTTTTTTACGGCGATTAAAAATCTTTATGCAGTATTTTCGGATAAAAAACTCGGTTATGAAGGTACCCATGCGTTCGGGACTGTAGATATTACTTGTACAAAACCGCCTCTTTCAAAGTTGCGATCTTAGCTAGCGCTGCATCGAGATCCTCTTGGGAGGCGCCGTGAGCAATTATTGCATCGGTCAAATGCTTCACAATTGCATCAAAGTGTTCTGGCTGTAAATTCAAACCTTCGTGTGCTTTCTCCATTGAACGGCCTGAGTATTGCTTGGGGCCGCCGAGGGCATAAGAGATAAAAGCAGTTTGATGGCGGCGCTGCTTTTCCATATCTGTATGATCGAAGAAATGGCTCACTATCTCGTCAGCCAAAACATCGCGGTAAAAATCATCCACCATCTCTTTAATGGCTGACTCTCCACCCATTTTCTCGTACAATGTTGTTGCCATATCGTTTCAGCGAGTTGTTTTTTTTCACTTACTCTTTAATGTTAGCTGGCAGCTTTGCTGTTTTCACCCTGTGAAATATTAATTTAATCTGAAATAATTACTTAGTAACTGTTGCGACTGGTGGTATTTTTGAGATCGCCTTCTATTTGTAAACTTTATTAACGTTCTATTGCCAGTTAGATATAGTCGATCGCCCTCCCAGCATTTTGACCTAATGCACGGGTTGCTTGTTTTAGCAAGATGTTTGCGAAAAAAGCCCAACACGCATCTGTTCTCCAGCTAGCAAACTCATGAAATTAGTGAGAAAACAGAGGCCGGATGCGATCGCGGAAATTAGGCCCGCCCCTGCAATTCCACAAGTTAAAATAAATGGGCGCTCGGCTGCTGAGCGGCATCATGTATAATGAAATTGGCAATATAATCGAATCACCACAACGATCGCCTGTATACTGATATTCTGCCGTTGCTAGTCGGTTTCGACACTTCCGGGCGATCGCCCGCAGTTAAAAAAAACCTTTGACTTAAGTACGCGGACTGAAAATAAGATTATTATGTCCTCCGCCAGGAACCAAGCAATCCCAAATCTGAGCGATTGCTGCATTTCTATCTGCTGTTTCCTTAAACTTTGATGATTTTTGAGTGCCTTGAAATACTATAGCCAACATCCTAACGCTTTCTCGCTCGACTACCTCAACGACTTGCGAGGAGCAATTCTAGCCTCCCCTTATCTAGCAATCAACAACCTCAATCGCGATTTCATTGGCACAAAAGGGTTTTCCGTAGTGTTTCAACGTGCGGAAATCGCCGAAGTAGAACGGCGGTTCCCTTTATTCAAACCCTATCTAGACCAAGCATTACAGCCTGAATGCAATGCTTTTTACCTCAACCCTTTGTTGCTGGGTGAAGGTTCCCGCGTCGATCCGCATATCGATCGATCATTGCGATCGTACTGCAAAACAGTTGAACCTCCCGCAGCCGTCAGCGTTTTGTACGTACAAGTACCGCCGAACTTGCAAGGGGGAGAGTTGATACTGCGGCGCAACAAACAGCAAGTCGGGCAGATTAAGCCGCAAGCCAACTCGCTAATTTATTTTCAAGGAGATTTGACTCACTCTGTCAACGCTGTTAAAAGTACCGGAACTCGTTTGAGTTTGGTTTGCGAACAGTACAGTTTGAGCGAAACAGAATTGCAAGATATTCCAAGATTCACCGTGGAATCTAGGGCCGTGAAAGCCAAAAGCAAGTAAGGTTTATTATCTAAAAAAAACAGCTTTTTTGACAATCAAAATGTCTCCCTAAGCAGGAATTACTGTCAGGCTACCTACAAAACAAACTTAAATACCCAGCTCTATGTTGGGCGCTTGTTTATACCCGTAAAAAAAGAAGGCCACTGTAGGCACCTGAACCAAACCCTTAGTTCATTAGTCGTTGCCAAATCTTTAATCTCAAGACTTACGCAACTGTCACAAGACTTTTAGGTATGTTATTGCGCTTCAGCGCTCTTAGGATATGAAAGAGCGCTGAAGCGCAACAACATACCTTTGTTTAAAGTGCCAGTTGTGTAAATCCTGTTTTTTAAGGATTGCAGATTTCGGGGAGCGCTTTTTCTTCGGGATGATTAGCAATATAATTGCTCAGCCATTGGCAACTCAGTTTCATTAAATTATCTAAATCAAGTTTCAAATTCCAGATCCTTAAAGTAGAATCATCGCTGGCAGAAACAAGAGTTTTGCCGTCGGGACTGATGTTAACGTCATTAACTCGATCGCTATGTCCCTCAAAAGTTTGTAGGGGCAGCACCTCCGATCCCGTTTGGCCGTCTGCTACATTCCACAATTTAATTGTGTGATCGAAACTTGCAGATGCGATCGTTTTGCCGTCGGGACTGAAACTAATGCTTTTTACCCAAGTTCCGTGTCCTTTGATCGTTTTGAGTTCGGTGCCTGTTTCTGCATTCCACAATTTAATTGTGCTGTCATCGCAAGCGGATGCTAAGATTTTGCCGTCGGGACTGAAACGGAGGTTGGTAATTCGGCTGTTATGCGCTCTCAGAATCCTTCTTGGAGTAGATTCTAAATTCTTTAAATCCCAGAAATAGATCGCGCGATCGTTTCCTGCGGATGCTAAAGTTTTGCCATCGGGACTGAATGTGACACTTCTAACTCTTTCGAGATGTCCTGTGAAGGTTTTGATTTGAGTACCGCTTTCTAGATGCCACAATTTAACAGTTTTATCGACTCCGGCTGATGCTAAGATTTTACCGTCGGGACTGAAAACAACGCTATCAATTCCCCTCTGATGTCCTGAAAGAGTTTTGATTTCGGTGCCGGTTTCTAGGTTCCACAATTTAATAGTTTTATCGCTTCCTGCAGATGCTAAAATTTTGCCGTCAGGGGCGAAAATGACGCTGGTGACGGCACCTCGATGTCCTAGAAAAGTTTTGATTTCGCTGCCGTTTTGTGCATTCCACAATTTAACAGTGCGATCGTTGCTACCGGAGGCAACAGTTTTGCCGTCGGGCGAGAAACTCGCACTGAAAACCTGACGGCGGTGGCTTTCAAGCACTTTCGGTTCGATGCCGGTGAGGTTCCAGAGTCGTACCGTGCGATCGGTACCTGCCGTTGCCAAAGTGCGGCCGTCGGGACTGAAACTAAGGCTGGCAACCCTGCCGGTGTGTCCTTTGAGCGTTTGTGGCTCGATGTCTCCTAACTGCGACAAATTCCACAATTTGACGGTGCCGTCTTCGCTAGCCGTAGCCAGAGTTTGGCTGCGGCTGTCTCTGGGACTGAATTTGACGTTCCAGACTTGCCTGGTGTGGGCTTGCAGGGTTTTGAGGAGAGTCAGGTTTTGGACATCCCACAGCTTGACTAAACCGTCTTCACCCGAAGATGCTAGGGTTTTGCCGTCGTCGGAGAAACTGACACTTCTGACAGCATTGGTATGGCCCCTCAGCGTTGCGATTTCCGTTCCGTCTACAGGATTCCAGAGTTTGACAGTGCGATCGCTACCCGAAGATGCGATCGCTAACCCGTCGGGCGAAAAAGTGACGCTTGTTGCCCAGCCCCTATGCCCAGTAAAGGTTTGGAGCAAAGTGCCGTCTGCTGGATTCCAGAGTTTGACAGTGCCGTCGGAACCCGAAGATGCGATCGCCAATCCGTCGGGAGCAAAACTGACTCCTCTCACCCAGCCCCTATGCCCCGTAAGGGTTCTAATTTGTGTGCCGTTTTCAATGTTCCAGAGTTTGATAGTAGCATCGTCACTAGCAGATGCGATCGTCTTGCCGTCAGGTGAGAAACTGACAGTCCAAATGTTGTCGCGGTGTCCGGTGAGGGTTCTGAGTAAGATGCCGTCTGGGTTCCAGAGTTTGACGGTATCGTCTTCGCTAGCGGATGCGAGGATTTTGCCATCGGGCGAGAAAACGACGTTTCTGAGGACAGCTTGGTGGCCCAGGAGTTGATCGCGCTCTCGGATGCTGTAAATTGCTTGTTGGAGGGCGATCGATACTTGCATCTTAGTTTCGGATTTTGCCGGACTGAATGCCTCTAATTTTTTAAGTTTATGTGCTGCTTGCAGTGCTTCGATCAGTGCTGGAAAAGGGTTTGAGGCTAAAGTTGTCTTTGACGACAAGCTTTCGAGGACTATTTTAGTTTCTGCGAGTTCTCGATCGGCTTTAATTACTTGCAATTGTACGCCGATAGCTGCTGCTAAAGATATCCCTAAAATTGTTGAGCCGATCGCAATTATTTTTCTAGCTTGTTTTTTAGCTAACATTAACTCTGTTTTAGCTTGATGCTGAGCCAGACTTAAAGTTTCATTAGCTTGTGCCAATATTTGACTTTCCTCAGCTTGCAGTGCAAAAGCCAATTCAACTTCTCGCTTTTCCAAATCCTGAGCCGCCGCTAAAAAGCGGTAATCCAGATGGCTTAAACTTTGATATTTTGCCCATTCCAAAGCTTCTTGCAGCGCCTGACCCCGCAGCAGCCGCGAATTATCCTCAAAATTGGCAGCCTTCCAAGCATTAAAATTTTCCGAATAAGGTCGCAGCTTTCCTAACTGTTTTTCCACCCATTCAAGATTGAAAACTTCGGCATAGATTCGGTTATAAACTTTTAATTTTCCGTGCTGTTGCACCACTAAACCTGACAGTCGCAATTCCGTTTGTTCGGGACTGCCATCAGCAAGAACCCCCCCCAGCCCCCCCTTGCTAAGGGGAGGAGCAAGAGTGGCTATTTCTTGCTTTCCCAGGGGTGAAGTAGCAGCATTTAGCCCCCCCTTGCTAAGGGGTGGCTGGGGGGGGTTCGCGGATTGCAAAACCTGCTGGTAAAGCCCCAATAACTGCCCCGCTTTTTGCTGATTTCTCAAAAGGCGATCGCGAATAGTTTTCAAATGTTCAGGCTCATCCTGAGACTCCCAATTCTCCACAATCCGCAACTTCACCAACCTCTCAACTCCGTCCTCCTGTGTGGAACAGGCATCCTGCCCGTCAGTGGGGATCGAACAGGCATCCTGCCTGTCTTTCTCAGCGCCCTCTGCGTCTCTGCAGTTAACTTTCTTCAACTCCTTTTCCAGCATTAACTTGCACAGCTTTTGGGTCAAAAAAGGTTGTCCCCCCGTCCAATCCAAAATATCTGCGATCGCACTTTCAGGATTGGCAACTTGCCCCTGCCAACCATCTATTAAAGGCTGCACTTCATCAATCTGAAAACCGCGTAAATTGATCGCCTTACCAATATTAAAAGGAGTTTGAGTTTTATCAGCAATCAAATCCGAAGGCGTCGCCACCCCCAACAGCGCAAAAGTCAAACGCCTATACAGAGGATTGTCAACTCTTTGATTGTAAAACCAGCGAATCAGAGCAAAAAACTCATCAGCCGAAAAATTCATGCTCAATACTCGATCGATCTCGTCAATAAAAATAACTATATTTTGGGAAATTTCAACTAAAATAACTTCTTCGATAAACAAACTAAACCGCTGGACGGGAGATAACAAGTCCCGGCGTTCGCGCCACCAATTCCGCCAATTAATTTTATTACTTAGCTGACAGCTACTGACCAAAGAATTGACAATGCCTGCATACCACTTTTCGGGAGTTACATCTTCCTTGCCAATCCCAGTTAAATCGATAAAAGCGCACACAGTACCTTCAGCTTGCAATTTTTGCATCGCCCGCACCCGCAAACTAGATTTGCCCATTTGCCGCGAATTCAAAACGTAACAAAACTCACCCGCTTTCAAACTTTCGTAAAAGTCCAAGTCTGCTTGTCGCGTCACGTAACTCGACGCATCTGCGGGGAGACTCCCGCCAATCTGATATTCATAACTAACTGGAGATTCTTTCATCATTGCCTGCACCAAAATCTAGATTTGATTGTACGATCGCAAACCTGACTATGTAGAGATTTACCAAAAAACCTGATTTTTGCTGATTTTGATGATGCTTTGTCAGGCTGCACCTGATTTTTTCCGATAAATTCCGAGTGCGAAGCTCTTTATCAGTTCCTATAATACCTGATTTTATCACCATTGCAGTTCAATAGTTTTACGAAGACACTGATAACAGAAAGCGAAAGGTGCAGCAAACAAATACAAACACTTAGCGCTTTGACAAACTCAGAATACACTCATAAATAGGATTAATACCATGACAGAACTTAGAACGATCGCCGACGCTAACATTTCTCCCCTGAGATTCGGTTTAATTGAAGACTTGACCGACGTTCCCCGGACTGAAGACCCTGATTCAGATAATCCGAATCCTAAGCCTAATAAATTCGGTTTGATTGAAGACTTTACCGATGTTCCCCGGACAGACCCCGATGGCGATCCGAATCCCAATAAATCCCCTTTTATTGAAGACTTCACCGATGTTCCCCGGACAGAAGACGATGGTAATCCAATGGTAGAAATACGTGAAGTAATCGCCGCAGATAGCAACTCTACTAACAGCTTATTCGGCCGCATCGATAAAATCAGTGGCTTACCCAATGACAACATAACGGGAACACCAGGAAATGACTACCTAGTAGGAAAGCATTACACGGAGGATGACATCTTTGGCGGTGGCGGTGCAGATACACTCAAAGGCCTTGACAGTGACGACTTCCTATTTGGGGGTACTGGCAATGATAAAGTCTATGGCGGTGGCGATTCCGATTGGCTAGAAGGCAATAGCGGCAACGATTTTCTTGTTGGTCACGCCAATGGTGACGGATACGATTATTATGAAGTCGATACATTAATTGGCGGTTCCGGAGCCGATACATTCTCGCTAGTTATCGACGGCCCAGAGTTTGAAGTTCCTTACTTAGATGGCTTAGGCGAGCACGCGTATGCAATTATTCAGGACTTTAAGAAAGCAGATGGAGATGCAATTTTGATGGTCGGTCAAAAGCAAGACTACGAATTTGTATCGGGATACTACAATTACGGCAATGACTCTCTGAAAGACACAAAAATATTTTATCAAGGTGACATGATTGCCGTAGTTTCGGACACAATGACTGCGGATTTAACCCTCTCTTTTGTGTAATTCTATCTGTAGGGCGCTGCACACACTCCGCTTCGCTCCGCCCATTCTTGGCGTGTCAACTTAAGAGAAAATACCCCGCTTGCCTGCGGTTGGAAACCGCTCGTCTGGGTGCAAGTCGAATGTGGCGACGCCCGTCATCGAACTTGCACCCTTGCCTACACAAACAAAATTCATCTACGTGGGTTTCGCTCAATCTCTACGCCCTAATTTTGAAGAACAAGGAGCAACTGAAATGGCAATTATTAATGGAACCCCTTTCAATGACGACGATACCTTCAATAACGGTCAATTCCGACCCAAGTTAGTTGGTAAAGATCCTGAATGGATGCAAGGCCCCAATGGCCCTGTATTAACGCTGGGATCTGACACAATCTATGGTGATGCAGGAAGCGATATATTGTTGGGTCTTGGTGGAAATGACTATCTAGATGGTGGGTCTAACAACGACGTTCTCGATGGTGGCGCTGGTAATGACACTTTATATGGCGGCGTTGGCTACGACTATCTAGTTGGCGGCCCTGGTAACGATCGGCTGATTGGTGGTAATTTAGACGATGCTCTGCTTGGCGGTATCGGCAATGACAGTCTCTTGGGCGGAAGCGGTAACGATCAACTTACTGGTTTCGGGTTTGGGGAAAATGAATTCGACATCCTCACAGGTGGCATTGGAAACGACAGGTTCGCGTTGGGTGACGCAAATAGCGTTTACTACCTCGGAAATGGGTACGCCACAATTACGGACTTTAGCTTAACTCAAAGCGATAAAATCCAAATTAAAGGCATTCTAACAGACGGTTATTCGCTTGGGCTTGGCAACTGGGAAGGTAGCAATGCCCAAGACACGGGAGTCTTCTACAAGGGTGATTTGATTGGTGTTGTGCAAGACCAAAATATTACCAATGTCAACCCCAATCAGGTGTTTATCTCCGCTTTTTAACCTAAAACGCGGCAGAAATATTCGCGGTACAAATTGCAACGCGGCATGACATAATTGTTTTGCCGCCGCACAATTCCCATGCTGTGCAATTTGTAAATTTGCATGGAATCTAATTCAACTGGTTCGGCAGAATTGACAACTTTTTTCAAAGCTAAAGCTAATTCTGGATTGTGTTGCAGTATTTCCAAATGCTTTCGCAAATGACTGGTGTAAATTCCAGATTCTGATGCCGCATTTTCTAATAGCTGAGTTAATGAAATTTTGCCACAACTAATCTCATACATTGCCAATCTTACTAAATAAGGATGTCCGCCGATCGCACTTATTAACTCTCGCAACTGCCCCTCATCCCAATCCAAGCCGTGCAGCCGAGCTAAATCGTGAATTTGCTGGCTCTCAAACTCCAGCAACTCAACGGGCACCCCCGCATTAAACGGAGATTGATTCATGTCCAAAGGAATATAAACTTCCGTAGAATGCGCCATTACCAACCGCAGTTTTTTCCAGATATCCGAAATCTTGGCTTTTTCGTGCCAGCTTCGCAGCATCCCCAGAAAATCTTCAACTACTTCGGTGTAGGGAAATATGCGATCGACTTCATCCAAGCCCAAAACCAGAGGCGTTTCTGTTGCCGCCAGCAAATACTCTTCAAAGTAAACCGTACAGTTATCGTTGCTGCCCAAAATATCGGTATCCCAATACTCGTTTAACTTGTTTTCTAACTTTAACTGTCGGCTTACCATCAAACACAACCAGCGCAGAAATTTATCCAGATTTGTTAATATTCCTCGGTCGGCGGCGCTCAAATCGAGATAAACTGCGTGATAGTTTTCCCGAACAGCGCCAGCTAAAATTCGGTTCATCAGTGAAGTTTTGCCCATCATCTCCGGTGCTTTAATCCGAATCAGCGAACCGGGTTTTACAACAGTCTCGCAGCACAAAGATTCAATGTTGCAACGCTCCACATAAAAAGGAGAATCTAATGATACCGAGCCTTCGGGAAACTGCAAATTTGCCACAGTCAGCGGTTGTAAGAGCAGGTTGGTGCTAATATATTGAGTGGACTCTTGCGATGCAAATCTCCTCAGAGCTTCTTTAAAATTTTTCTTCGTGATTTTTTCGGCTAAGGCTTCTGAAAGCTTGTGCCACAATTTATTGCCGACATCTTTGTTGAGGTATTCAGCACTGTAGCCGTAAGTTTTGGCGATTTCATCGTAACTTTTTCCTTCCCAGGAACCTTGAAGGACTTTCATTTCGATGTCGCTGAGATGTTTGCCGGTGTTTTGAGCAAAAATGCGATCGGCAGATTCTTTGGTTTTGCTCCAAGAGAATTCTAATTCTGAGTTCATGGGATCGACGGGTAAGTACCCATATACGTAAGTATGCAGATGCTTGCAAGAGAGCAGTTGTTCCTGCATTGGAAAGTTACCCTGACTTTTCCCTATTTTAACCTAATTTTTTACTGTCAATCACTGCTGCAAGGCATTTTGTTGGTTAAACGCCTGATTTTATTCCCCTTGTCGGTTTTGCTCTTAGGAAATAAACTGGTTGAGAAGCAAGTTGATTAGCGATCGCCCGTTAGCGTTAGCTTTCGCGATCCGAAGCAAAGCCCTCGCAAAGGAGCGCAAAAATCAATCATTCAACCACACCGATCAAAGCCTAACCTAGCAAACACCAGGCGGCAAGGGAAAAAATTATCGCTGCAAGATGCTGTTGGGGCAACGCTGACGCTGACAGATGGCACTGCTTCTGCTGCTGACTACACCAAGACGCCGATCGCCATTAACTTTGCCGCTGGCGATACCACACCAAAAATTGTTACTATTCCGATCGCCGATCGCGTCATCGGCGAAGCTGACGAAACCGTTAATTTAGGTCTAACTAATCCAACGGGAAATGCTACATTTGGCGAGCGATACAACAATGGAGTTTTGACAATTGCAGATTTGGAGGAAGTGGGAACAATCGCTTTCTGCTTTGGGCAGATTCCGCAATCGATACCATTCTAGATTTTGAACCCAGAAAAGATACGATCGCCCTTACTAGAGGTTTGACTGCCTCTCAACTGTCAATTACTCAAGCCAACAGCGACACCTTAATCCGCTTGGCAGCAACCGGTCAAATTTTAGCTACTCTCAATAACGTATCAGGACTGACACAACTAGGATATTAAAATTGGTTTGTAGTTGCGCTTGGCGGTTCAGAAACCGGGTTTTTTTACGAAAATACGCAGGTTGTGACCCGCAGATTCGGTAAAAAACCCGCTTTCTTTGGTGAGAGTGCGTCCAGGACTGACCTAAAAAGTACGATCGCCCACCTGACTTTTTCCAACTTTAATATTTTTAGTACCTGATTTTTTCGGATATATCATTGCCAAACACCATTTTTTAGGCTTTTAAATTACCTGATTTTATTCCCATTGCCGCTTATTCGATTTGAGAACAAACTGGTTTACATAGAACAAATTGCTTGAGTCGCAATTCCTATTGCACCAAGTCCACAACAACAAGGAGCAACAAAAATGTCATCAGTTATCAACGGTACTCAATTCGACGACAACAACACTGTCAACGGCAACGGTCAATTCCACAAATCCTTAGTTGGAGACGATTGGACGATAGACGGTCAAGGTCAAATTCAGATTGCAAATGATACAATCTATGGCTATCAAGGCAACGATAAATTGTTCGGTCGCGCCGGAGATGACATCCTCTACGGCGGCTTCGGCAGCGACAATTTAAATGGCGACGCCGGCAACGATAAATTATACGGCGAAGCTGGCGAAGATTTCCTATACGGAGGCAGCGGTAAAGATACCCTATCGGGAGGGTTGCACAACGATTATCTATTCGGAGGAAGCGGCAAAGATTATCTCATCGGCGGCGACGGCAGCGATTACCTTGACGGTGCTAATTTTTCTGGGGCTGGTAACGGTATAGGCGCAGGTAGCGAATCCGATTCTCTCGCCGGCGGTGCGGCAGCAGACACATTTGTACTTGGCAACGTTAATAACGTTTACTACCTGGGAACTGGCCATGCTACAATTACCGATTTTACACTAGGTCAAGATAAAATCCAAATTAAAGGTAATTTAGCGGACGGCTATTCCCTTAAAATCGGCGATTGGAACGGCAACAATGTTCAAGATACTGGTATCTTCTACCAGGATAATTTGATTGGCGTTGTACAAAGCACAAACTTAACTAATGTCAACCCAAATCAAGTATTCTTATCGGCGCCTCCTATCCCTCAATAGCCTTAATTATCAATGTCAAAGGGCGGGTAGCATAGCACCGCCCTACTTTTTTAAATCGGGAGTTTTTTATAATGAGAATTGCGAATTGTCGCCCAAGAATTAACAGGCTTTTCTACACAAGTTTGACTTTGATTTCAGCTATCCTCTTAGGAGGGTTGGGAAAGCTTTCCGAGTCCAACAACAACACAGCTTTAGCGCAAGAAAACATCCCCATTAGCGGTAGCGGTGACGCGCAACTCCAGCCGATTTTGCAATCCCTGACAGAATTCATGCGCCACCGCTGCGTCGGTGCGGCCGTACTCGGTGTTTCTGTTAAAGGTAAACCGGTCGGTGTGTGGGGTTTAGGCCGCATGAAAGGCAGACCTACTAATAACTGGAATCCGGCTTGTGGCGACGATATGCAGGCTCCTCTGGCTCCCCCAGTCGCGGCAGATACCCCCATGCGTATGGGCAGTATTAGCAAGCCTGTTACCTTTGCAATGGTGCGCTGGACGCTTAAACAGACGGCGCGCGATCGGGCCGGGTTAGAACTGACTGACGACCAAATTGAAGGGATGAAATTGTTCGATCCAGAGCATTATCCGCCGCTAATTCCTGGTTTGAACAAGCAATATCCAGTAGCGATTATCCCTGAAAAATTGTACGCCGTATTTTCGGGTAAAGTCAAATTTCCCGTTCCCGTGAAAGACAGCAAGTGTGCCAATCTCAAATCAGGATTTGCAGACAAACAGTGGCAAAACGTCACCCTCGGACATTTTTTGTCGCACAGATCGGGACTTCAGCGGAGCGCGCCCAGATACGGTCAAGATATGATTGCAAATTTGCCAGTGCTTCGCAATCTGAAAACAGCAGCCGATTTTCAAGCACAAGAACAGCTACTTGTCAGCGAATGGGGCAGCAAATCTGTCAGTTCAGCAAAAAATCAACTCGGCATTTCTCCTAGCGCGGGCTATTTTTTGCCGAGTCCTACTTTAACAGAAACTATGCAGATTTTGGCTGGGCGATGCCTTCAGTATCCTCTCGGTCAATATCACTATTCCAATACCAGTCCCGCATTTCCTACGCTTATTTTGCAGCAGCTTATAGCTTCCGGCAGCTATGCTGCTAAAATGGGTAAACCAGCAACTCATCAAGGTTCGGCTTTGGAGGTTTTCTTCAAAACCGAGTTAGGAATTTCTACTGCGGCTGACCGGGGAATTTTCATGAGCCAAGAAGTAGAAAATATTGGCGATCGCGAGCCAGAAAAACGGCATTGGAACGGAAAAACCTACTATTGGCAGGGATGGGATTTGAAGCGTCCGCACTGCATCTGGAAGGGTAGCTTCTGCGATTTTGCTACTTGGCTAAATCCGAAGCCGGGGAGAATAAATTGGTCTTGGAATTTAAGCCAAGTTCCGTTTAGCAGCAGAAACACTGATTTGAGTCCTGGCACGGGTTCGCTAGCTGCAGAAGCTGAAGTTTTCCTCAAATTTATGTCACAATATTGGGTGGGCGGTTATGAAAATAACCCCCGCATCGGAGAAAAGCGAAATAATGTTTGGAATCGATATACTGCTCACAACGGAGCGCTTGACGGCACTCATGCTTGGGCAATCCAGTTAGGGGGAAATAACAATCCGAAAGAGTGGAAATTGCCCCCGCTGGACGATAAAGGTCGCATCCTTGATGATTTTGCTAATTTGAAGATGTATGCGGGTGTGTTGCCGGATGGAGTTGATATTTTTGTGGCTGTGAATCAAAGGGCGGACAAGAAATGTGTTGAGGCTAAAGGCTACAATTGTGGGGATGCTTACGGAATGTTGAATAATTTTATTTTGTACGGTGTTTCTCAGGTGAATTGGAATCTAGTTGCACCTCGTGCAGTTGAAAAATAAAATTTATATCACTGTCGTCACGGCAGTTTATCCTATTCATTTTAACCGCTAAAAAAGCTTGTGATGCAGAGTATAATTTGCTCCACATAATTCAACAGAATTAGCGCTGCTGATAAGCTGTAGGTATCTAAATTGTATTTTTTTGGCGGGCGGCAGACACCACAAGAATTTCGTCAAAGTTGACTATCAACTTTAGATGCGTGTTAGCTTACCAGTAAAAAAATGCAATTTTATAAAAAACTCTAACCCGGCGAGTCACAAGTCACTCCTAATGCTTGAATCTAAAACTTATTTCCAATTATCAAAATTTATGAAAGAGTGATGTAAGAAATCGTTTGCCAAATATTTATCCTGTTTGGGGTGGAAGGCTATTAGATTATTTTTAAATACTTAAGTGTTAAATCAATGCTTTTTTGCTAATCTACTTTTAGGCAATATTTGTTAAAGTCTCAGTGTCATTGTAGCCTATGTTAGGGCGATGGTATTAGTTTAAACTGATAAAAAATTAGGCTGCGAAAATCCGATGATCCACAAGAATAACCGCAAAAAGTTACCCTTATTGGCAGCATTCTTAGTCTCGCCATTTATTTCTTGGTTCCTGAGTGCGATCGCGCTATTTCTCAGTCTCTGGGTCATCGTACCAGCACCCACGATGTTACTGTACCCTTTGGCGGTGGGAGCACCAGAAATTAGTCCTTGGTTGGTCGGTATCAATACGATCGCCCTTCTGCTGAACCTACTCAAACGGCATCAAGGCAAAGTCTACATTATTTTACTGGTTTGTAACCTCTTAGCCCTAATCCTGGGCCTGCTACCCCTGATTCAGTTTCCCGCAGCCAATGCAGCCATAGCTACCCAAATGCAAGCTGTTCTAGGGGAAAACTATTTAGCAGCCGTTCCTCAAGCCCATCGCGCGCAGCTACGCCCTCAACCCTTTATCCTCGCAGATGCGTTCCGAGGAATTCCCATCAGAGAGGTTAGGATCGATCGGGCTATTGTATTTGCCAAACCTGACGGAGTTTCACTGCAACTAAACCTTTATCGGCCCGTGGAAATTGGCAAATATCCGGCGATTATCACCCTCTACGGGGGAGCTTGGCAGAGAGGCAATGCCGATGCCAATGAGGAATTCAGCCGCTATATGGCCGCCCAAGGCTATTGTGTGGTTGCAATTGCTTACCGCCACGCTCCCAAGTATCGATTTCCTGCTCAGATTGAGGACGTACAAGCGGCTCTTTCCTATATCAAAACTCACGCTGGTGATTGGGAAATCGATCTCGATCGAATTGCTTTGATGGGAAGGTCTGCAGGTGCCCATTTAGCAATGCTAACTGCTTATGATTCTAGTATGCTTCCAGTTCGAGCAGTGGTAAATTATTACGGCCCCAATGACCTGATCCGGGGCTACAATGACCCACCTTTTCCTGATGCTATAAATGTTCGAGCCGTCTTGCGTGCCTTTCTGGGAGGAACCCCAGACGAACTCAACGAGCTTTACCGGCGGGCTTCTCCCATAAATTATATTAAACCGAATCTTCCCCCTTCTCTACTGGTTTATGCAGGTCGCGACCATATCGTTCAGGCTAAGTTTGGTCGATCGCTCTACGAACGATTGCGAGCCACGGGCGAGCGGGCTCTTTTGCTCGAAATTCCTTGGGCTGAACACGCCTTTGATGCAGTTTTTAATGGCCCGAGCAATCAATTAGCTTTGTACTACACAGAACGCTTTTTGGCTCATGCTCTGAAGTCTTCGGATTACCAACGAGTTAACTAAAAATTATCAACTTACTCATTTATGCTCAATAAACTGCGGCTATAACAGTTTAATAAGTTCCCCAATCTCCTAAAGATTTCTACGGCCAATTGTCGCACCAACTTTTAGAAGAGTTGCAAGACTTTATTTATCATATAGCGGTTCTCAAGCGTGGTGACGTATGCCCTGCGCGGGCCCATGCCCCATGCCCCATGCCCCATGCCCCATGCCCCATGCCCTGTTAAACTGAAATCCTGCGGTTGTGTGCGCTTTGTGCGATCGACCTTTCTGAAAAAAACATAAAGTTCTGTAGCTTAGGATACATTTATTTGGTTAATGATTGTTTAAACTCTCCAAGTGTAGATTGTGTACTCTCCATAATTCTCCAAAACCCCTAAACGAGTGCGTTGTTTGCTGGACTGCGATTTATCGATCGTCGAACCGTTAAAAACCATAAGTAGTTTTGACCTGAATTCATCGGAATTGATTCGCACAAAATTTTTGAGCTGACCAGGGTGAAGATTAGTTACTAAATTTGTGCAGTGCAGACATCTATAATGTTGACTCAAGTTTGTACAGGCTCTTGCCATCTATCTTCTTGCTAATAACCGCAATCCAACCGCATCTCACACTGGATTGTCACACCCGATGGACGGCGAAGTCATTGCGCCTCCCTCCTCCAATCTTTTAGAGTCTGCCAAAAAGGCATTCTCCCAAAAGTTAGCTTTGACTAAAAACGTTGGGTAAATCCAACATATTCGTCAATCGTTAGACTTTTGCTAACATCTATTTTTTCTCAACTACTTGTCCTGCAATCTCAATAAAAATAACCATGAGTGGAAACCAATCGCGCGTTCAAGCAATTTCTCAAATCGTCAACCGCAAACAGATGCCGGCCCGGCCTCCCAAGCGGTTAGAAGATATGTGGGCAACAGACGTTTTTAGTCTGAGCAAGATGCAAGAAAGTCTGCCCAAAAGCATTTTCAAATCCGTAAAAAACACCATTCAAACCGGCCAAAAACTAGATGATTCCGTAGCTGATGTAGTTGCAGCAGCAATGAAAGATTGGGCTCTTTCCAAAGGAGCCCTGTATTACGCCCACGTATTTTACCCGCTAACCAACAGCACCGCCGAAAAGCACGATGCTTTCATCTCAGTGCAAGGCGATGGCTCCGTCATCTCAGAATTTGCAGGAAAAGTTCTAGTACAAGGCGAACCCGATGGCTCCTCATTCCCCAACGGCGGCATTCGTTCCACCGCCGCCGCTCGCGGATATACAGCCTGGGATGTCACCAGCCCTGCTTATGTCATGGAAACAGATAACGGCATGACATTGTGCATTCCCACTGTTTTCATCTCTTGGACAGGGGAAGCCTTAGACAAGAAAACGCCGCTTTTGCGTTCCATTGCCGCCATGAACAAAGCAGCAACCCGAGTGTTAAAGCTATTAGGAAATACCGAAGTTGCTCCGGTCAATTCCAGTTGCGGTTCCGAACAAGAATACTTCCTCGTAGATGCCAATTTCACCAACAGCCGCCCAGATTTACTACTAGCTGGTCGCACCCTTTTTGGCAAACCTCCTGCGAAAGGTCAGCAATTTGACGACCACTATTTTGGAGCGATTCCAGAGCGCGTTCAAGTCTTCATGCAGGAAGTAGAAGAAAAAATGTATCGGCTGGGAATTCCTGCCAAAACCCGCCACAACGAAGTAGCTCCCGGTCAGTTTGAAATTGCACCAGTTTTTGAAGCTGCAAACGTCGCCAGCGACCACCAACAATTAACCATGACAATTCTCCGCAACACTGCGAAGAAACACGGTTTTATGTGTTTGCTGCATGAGAAGCCTTTCGCCGGCATTAACGGTTCCGGCAAACACGTCAACTGGTCGGTCGGCAATGCCACCCAAGGAAACTTATTAGACCCAGGCGATACACCGCACTCGAACATACAATTTCTAGTTTTCTGCGGCGCTGTGATTCGCGGAGTTCACAAATACGGCCCGCTATTGCGCGCGGTAGTTGCTACTGCTAGCAACGACCACCGGTTGGGTGCAAATGAGGCTCCACCAGCAATTATCTCTGTCTATTTGGGTTCGCAATTAGAAGATATCTTCGGGCAAATTAGCCGGGGAGAAGTTAAGGACTCTAAAGGTCGGGGAATTATGAACTTAGGTGTAGAAACACTGCCTACTTTCATGAAGGATGCTGGAGACAGAAACCGGACTTCGCCCTTCGCCTTTACTGGAAACCGATTTGAATTCCGTGCAGTAGGTTCGGGTCAGTCGGTTTCCGGGCCGCTGGTGGCGATGAATACAATTCTTGCAGATTCTTTGGACTGGATTGCTAACAAATTAGAAAGCGATTTGGCTAACGGAACTGAACTGAATGCTGCCATCCAAACACTTCTCAAAGAAGTGATGGACGAGCACGGTGCGGTTGTATTTGGCGGCAACGGCTATTCGGAAGAATGGCACAAAATGGCTGTTGAGGAACGGGGTTTAGCTAACTTGCGGACTACTGCAGATGCTTTGCCCGTGTTGAAGGAAGGATACATTGAAGACTTGTTTGAAAAGACAGGTGTTCTGACTCCAGTTGAATTGGAAAGCCGTTACGATGTTTATGCTGAGCAGTATTTACTGGCAATTGAAGTCGAAGCAAAACTGGTAATAAGCATGGCAAAAACCATTATTTACCCTGCAGCTTTGAGGTATTTAGCTGAAGTTTCTGGCACGATTTCTAAATTGAAAGAGATTGGAATTGAACTGGAAAAGGAAAGTGCCGAAAAAGTAGCAGTGCTAGTTAAGTCCATGATGGATACTGCGAGCAAATTGAGTGCTGCTTTGAGCAAGCACGATTTTGCTTCCACAGAAGACCATATGCAGTATGCTTCGCAAACAATTCGTCCTTTGATGGATGAGGTTCGCAAGTATGCGGATGCTCTGGAAGGTGAAGTGGCTGATGATTTGTGGCCTCTGCCTACTTATCAAGAAATGCTGTTTGTTAAGTAATAGCAAACAAATTCGGTTAATTGCAGGTTAGAGTAGTAAGGACACGGCAGTGCCGTGTCCTTACTTGTTGTTGAGCTTAAATGAGTGTTACGCTGAATATGTCAGAGTCATTAAATGCGAGCGAGAGTAAGAGTTCTGAAGATTGTTGAGATACCCTTAAAATAATTTTTAGGGGTGAAAAAATTAACCTGGCTCCGAAAAGCTCTTATGCGAATTCAATCTTTCTTTAAACAAATGACTCTGGCGGCTCTAGCTCTATTTTTTGCGATCAGTTGCAGTCGCTCGACTCCGAACGTAGACTCTTCCCCTGAACCAACTACCTCTAGCAGCTTTAGAGTGGCAATGCTCACCACAGGCGCCAAAGATAACCAAAGTTGGGATCAAGCTTGCTTTGAAGGATTGAATCTAATCAAAAATAAATTTAATGCTGAGGTAGACATTACTGACAGTATGGACGGTGAAAATAGTGAACCTACCATACGCAAATATGCCCAGTCAGGCTATGACCTGGTAATTGCAGCCAGTGGTGCCTATTCCAAAGCTTCCGAAAAGGTCGCTAAAGAATTTCCGCGAACGAAATTTGCCCTGATTACAACGCATCCAGGGAATAACAGAAATTTGGGGGCTGTTGCCTTTCGATCGGGTGAGGTGGGCTACCTCACAGGCGCTTTGGCTGCCATGAAGACCAAAAGCAATAAAGTTGGCTATATTGTGGGTGAGCCTTATCCGGTTTACAAAGAAGAAGAAGCCTTGTTTAGGCGGGGAGTGAAGGCAACGAATCCCTCTGTTCAAGCCTCGACTGCTTTTCTCAATTCTTGGGTTGATACAGAAAAAGCCACCAAAATTGCAACTGATATGGTTGCCTCTGGAGTAGATGTTTTGACCTTCAACGCGGGTGAGGCAGGGTTAGCCGCGCTAACAGCCGTTTCGCAAAAGCCAGGAGTCTTGGTAATTGGTAGGACAAAGGATCAGTATGAAGTGGCTCCTGGCAAAGTCCTCACTAGCGTTCTGCAGGACATTCCCAATCTGGTGCTAAATGTGGCAGTTTTAACCCAGCAAGGTCGCTGGGAAGGAAAACTTTACAAGTTTGGGCTCAAGGAAAAGATCTATGACTTTGCCCCTTTCCGTGGCACTCTCACGTCTCAGGAAGAGGACACTTTCAAGACCATCCGAGATGCTGTGACGACTGGCAAAATCGATGTTTCTCCTTAGTGCGCGCATTAATTGATTTACCAATATTGATCATAAGCCCGATGCAAAATCAACGCAACGAGCGCGTTCTGCCGATCGCCAGAAGCTCCCGTTCTCATCCTTGGCAACGCTTCTTTTCTATTGCACATCAGCTCCGCTATGGTTTGATATTTTTGGTTCTTCTGAGCTTACTGCCCACTGGTGGCTTGCTGATCTACCTCAGCTTTCAGGCGCAGATCCAGCAATCGCGATCGCTCCAAGAAGAGCGCAGCCAGACAGCAGGAGGGCAAATTGATAATTATTTAGATGACTTGAAACGAAAACTGAGCTATTTAGCTAGGGTCAAAGGACTCACAAAATTTCAACCTCAAGCGCAGCAGAGCCTGTTGGAAGGGATGATTCGTCATAATGATGCTTATGAAGCCGTTGCCATTTTGAACCGGAAGGGACAAGTTGTCGCGTCAGTTTCACCCTACGAACCGCTCAAGTTAGAAAATCCAGCCACTTCGCCACTGTTTATTCGTGCCTTCAAACAACAGGAAGATTATGTGAGTCCTGTAGAAATTAATCCTCAAACTCACCAACCAACCACCATTCTGGCGGTTCCGATTCGGAATGAGCGAGATGAGGTGGATGGGGTGCTATTAGCGCAGGTAAATCTCAACTTTCTCTGGTTTATTGTTTCCCAAACGGAGGTGGGCAAGACGGGTTATGTCTATGTAGTTGATGAGCGTAATTTTCTCATTGCTCAAAAGGGTAGTAAGCCAGAAACGTTTCAACTTCAAGATATTTCTAAGCGCCCCTTTTTTCAATTCTTGAAAGCATCCGAAGATACTAAGCACCTTAACGTTTATCAGGGTCTAAAGCAGGTAGAAGTATTGGGAGCTACTGCCTTAGTTCGGAGCGTGAATTGGAATGTGGTTGTAGAACTGCCAACGGCTGAGGCCTATGCTCCCGTTTACCAGATGCTCTCAGTTATGGGAGGCTCATTGGCGGTGGTGACGATCGTCGCTGTTGGCATTGGGTATCTATTTATTCGGCAAATTGTGGTGCCGCTCCAGCGCTTAACCGCTGCAGCTACTGAACTCAGTGCGGGGCAATTAGATACACGGGTCAACATCGACAGCCAAAACGAACTGGGGACATTGGCGATCGCATTTAACAATATGGCAACCCAGTTAGAGGAACTGATTACAGCAGTTGAAGTGGAACGCAATTTCGTTTCAGCCATTCTTGAAATTGCAGGTGCGCTGGTAGTTGTGCTCGACCCGCAGGGACAAATCGTTCGCTTTAACCGGGCTTGCGAACAAACGACTCATTACTCATTTAGTGAAGTGAAAGGGCGCTACATTTGGGACTTGTTCCCGAACTCAGACTTAGCAGGACTTGCCAAAACTGCTTTTGAGTCTTTACAAGTTGGTAATTTTCCCCAGCAGTATGAAGGCAGTTGGGTGAGCAAAAATCAACAACTCAGACGGATTGCCTGGTCAGATACTGCTTTAGTCGATAATCAAGGTGAAATTGAGTACATCATCAAAACAGGGATTGACATTACTAAACGGAAACAGGTAGAAGAAGAACTCAAAGCGTCGGAACAGCGGCTATCTTTTCTATTCCGCCAAAGTTCGCTGGCAGTTGTGGAATGGGATTTAAACTTTAAAGTCACTGCCTGGAATCCAGCGGCCGAGAAGATTTTTGGTTACACGGCTACAGAGGCGATCGGACACCATGCCGCAGAATTAATTGTGCCTGCGTCTGCCAGAGAGGTAGTCGATCGAGTTATGAACGAGTTGTTGAGTCAGGTTGGAGGAATCTACAGCGTCAACGAAAATATTACCAAAGACGGCAAAACAATTATTTGCGAATGGTTCAATACGCCTTTAGTAGGGGAGGCTGGAAAGATTGTTGGAGTTGCTTCCTTGACACTGGATATTACTGAGCGCAAGCAAGCCGAAGCTGCGTTAAGGCAAGCAAAAGAGCAAGCTGAGGTTGCACTCAAAACCTTACAGCAAACTCAGGCACAGCTTATTCAGGCAGAGAAAATGTCAGGTTTGGGGCAACTGGTTGCTGGTGTTGCTCACGAAATTAATAATCCAGTCAACTTTATCTATGGCAACCTGAGCCATACTGCCGACTACACGCAAAATTTACTAAAGTTGATTCAGCTTTACCAGCAAACCTATCCAACTAATGCCCAAATTCAGGAAAAAATTGAAGAGTTCGATCTGGACTACATTAGTGAAGATTTGCCCAAAATGCTGACTTCAATGAAGGTAGGAGCCGATCGCATTCGTCAAATAGTCCTGTCGCTGCGAAACTTCTCGCGGCTGGATGAGGCAGAAAAGAAGCCTGTTGATATCCACGAGGGAATTGACAGCACATTGATGATTTTGCAAAATAGACTGAAGGCAAATCCGGCTCATCCTGCTATTGAAATTGTTAAAGAGTACGGCGACTTACCGCGAGTAGAGTGCTATGCCGGACAGTTGAACCAAGTCTTTATGAATATTCTGGCAAATGCGATTGATGCTTTAGAAAACTACGACAATCAGCGTTCTCCAAAAGACACCCAAAAGAATTCCAGTCGCATCACTATTCGGACTAAGCTAGTCACAAACGAAACTGGGTCCGGTTATTCTAAAAACGTGGTGATTCAAGTTCAAGACAATGGGCCAGGGATGACGGAAACTGTTAGACAACAGGTGTTCAATCCCTTCTTCACCACAAAACCAACTGGTAAAGGAACTGGATTAGGGCTATCCATCAGCTATCAAATTGTAGTTGATAAGCACGGTGGCTCCATCCAGTGCTTCTCTCAACCCCATCAAGGAACAGAGTTTCTAATTGAAATTCCTGTTTTGCAAAGCGGTGCTGTAGCACTCGTGGGTAAATAACTGCTATCACATTCCTCTATATATAGCGTTTTTTAAGTAACTGGAAAACTGCTATAGCGCATCTGAATGATTTGTGTAAATAAAAGAAAAGTGGTGAGTTCAAATTCAATAAAAAAAGGGGGCAGACAAGTAGTTACTGTCAGCAGTGGGCTCTCTGACTCTCGACAGCAAGCTTTAAGGAGTCGGGGATTTAACATAAGATTAGATCGACCTACTTAAAGCTAGATAAATGACAGTACCGCGTCTCGAACAATTTAGAGGTTGTCTGATCGGTCAGTGTCTCGGCGACGCTATAGGCTGTAGAGTAGAAGGCTATTCTCCGGAAGTTTGCCAAAACTTTGTCCGCTACGAAGTTATACGCAAAAAAATCAGAGATCGCGATCGCTTCGGCTTGCCTTTTGGTCAATACACCGACGACTCCCAACTCGCCCGCGAACTCCTCCAAAGCTACGTCGCTTGTGGCGAATTCGACCCCAGCGACTACGCCACCCGTATTGCTGACATTTTCGCTCAACAGCGCATTGTCGGGCGCGGTCGAGCGACAGAAGAAGCTGCAAACCGCCTGATTCGGGGCGTTGCTTGGCAAGAAGCTGGTACTCCTGCTCCCAATGCTGGTAATGGCAGTGCTATGAGGGCTGCACCCATCGGCTTAATATTCTACGATCGCCCGTCCCAGCTTGTACAAGCTGCTTGCGATCAAGGGCGCATCACCCATCAAGATTCGCGGTGTTCGGCCGGGGCTGTGGCGATCGCCGGGGCTGTGGCGATCGCCCTTCAATCTGACATGATGATTGAAACTGAGCCATTTCTCGGTCAACTGAGCGAATGGGTAGGAGAAGTTGATTCTTCCTTTGCCGCTTTGCTCAAAGATTTGATTGATTGGGTCAAATTGCCCCCAGAGTCAGCCGTAGAGTTGATTTCTAGAGCTGGACTCCCGTTAAACTACAAGGACTCTTGGCAAGGAATTTCCCCTTTTGTAGTCGGTAGCGTCTTGTGGAGTTTATATGCGTTTTTGAGAACACCTCAAGATTACTGGGAAACTCTCTGCACTAGCATCGCCGTCGGTGGCGATGTGGATACCACCGCAGCAATGGCTTGTGCCATCAGCGGGGCATTTCTGGGCCTAGAAGCCATCCCGAATCAACTAGCGGAATTTTTGAACGATCGGGGTACCTGGGGTCTGGGCGAACTGATTCAACTCGCTGACAATTGTTATGAGTTAAAAGTCAAGTTGTAGCCGCTTATAACAACTTAGAACTTATTATTACGGCTAAATAAATTTGGACGATCGACATTTGTATTTCTCAATGAGTCGATCGTCCTAGACTCAAATTCCCTCAATCAAACGATTTTCTCGCTAGAAAGTTCCCCGCTAGCAGGAGGCTCTACCGTATCGCCAAAGACAATCCGCAGAAAAGGCGGAGCCAAAAAAGTCGTCAGAATCACCATGATAATAATCGAGACTTCTAACGGTTTATCCAAAACCCCACTCGCGGAACCGATGGCGGCAAACACTAACCCGACTTCGCCCCGAGGAATCATCCCCACTCCGATCGCCAATCGATTGATTCCCGGCTGACCAAACACCACCCAGCCTGTTACGATCTTGCCAAAAATAGCAACCAAAATCAAAAAGACGGCAATCAAAAGTCCCGCCCGATTATCCGGCACTGTTGGGTTCAAAACCCCCAAATCCGCCCGAGCCCCCACCGTTACAAAGAAGATTGGCACAAATAAATCGGCGATGGGTTTCACCAGTTCATCCAACTCTAGGCGGGCATCGCTTTCATCCAACACCAAACCAGCCGCAAACGCACCCAAAATCGCTTCGAGATGAATTGCGTTGCCTAGAAAAGCCATGAAGAAAGCAAAGATAAATGCCGGGATGATAATATTGCCGCGAGTTTTGAGTTGACCCGCCACCGCCGAGAAAGTTTTGTCGAAGACACCACCCAAGAGAATCGAACCTAGCAGAAAGGCAGTTGCACTTACGATCAAATAGATGACATTAACAACATCAATCTCCCCGGTTTTGGCTAAACTGGCGACAACAGCCAGGACAATAATTCCTAGCACATCATCAATCACCGCCGCACCGACAATAATTTGACCTTCTTTAGAGTTCAGTTGTCCTAATTCAGACAACACTTTGGAGGTAATTCCAATGCTGGTTGCGGTCAAAGCTGCCCCCGCAAAAATTGCTGGAATTGCTGCCGTGTGGAAAATTATCATTAAGCCTGCAGTACCCGCGGCAAAGGGAACTGCCACACCTACGCAGGCGACAACGGTAGCTTGAATTCCGACTTGCTTGAGTTGTTTGAGATCCGACTCTAAGCCAATTTCAAACAGCAGAATAATCACGCCTAATTCAGCCAGCACTGAAATGACTTCACTCTGCGATTCAAAGACACTGGTGAGGGCGGCCGGAGACAGATGATTAATCGATTGCAGAACTGTCATAATCCCTGAGTTGGATGCTGACAGCCCGCTTCCGGGAAAAACGATCAAGTGTAAAGCAGATACCCCAATAATCACCCCTGCTACAAGTTCACCCAACACCGGTGGAAAATCGAAGTTTCTCGCTACTTCGGCGCCGATTTTACTGGCGATATAAATCACTACCAAACTGAGCAAAACTCCGCTGAGGACGATCGGCGAATTTTCTGCCTCGACTGTTGCTAACAAAGGTATGGGGGCAATTAGAGAAGCCATCCCAGAACTTAAAGCTGTAATTGTATGGTTCAAAAACATGGGTACGATGATGGTAAGAAAGACAATTCTAGGCTGACTGTTGACTGTTGACTGTTGACTGTGAGCCGGAAAATTGATAAGTGTTACATATTGGGTAGGCAGTTAACTCGACATGACTATCAAGCAAAACTCGAAGAACCCAAATCTGGCGGTACATCCTGCCACCGCCCTTGTCCGACTGCTTGAATTGCTTCTTTTAGCAAGATATCGCCGGTATAAATTGCCCTACCGACGATCGCACTTTTGACACCAATTGGTTCCAAAGCCAGCAAACTTAACAAATCTGCGATCGAACTAACGCCACCCGAAGCAATCACCGGAATTGAAATAGCGTTAGCAATTTCGCGCAAAGATTCCAAATTCGGCCCTTCCATAGTACCGTCGCGGTGAATGTCGGTGTAAATAATTTCAGCCGCCCCTAACTCGGCCATTTTTTGCGCCAATTCTGTTGCTAAAACTTCCGAAGTTTCTAGCCAGCCTCTAGTCGCAACTTTACCATTTCTGGCATCAATGCCAACCAGAATTCGGCCTGGAAATTCGGCGCACAATTCGCCGACTAATTGCGGTTGTTCGACGGCGACAGTGCCGAGAATGACGCGCCGGACGCCTAAATTGAGGATACCAGCAACAGAAGCGCGATCGCGCATTCCCCCACCTACTTGACAGGGAACATCTACTGATCGGACGATCGCTTCAATGGCTGCTTGGTTGACTGGATGACCTGCTTTAGCGCCGTCGAGGTCTACTAAATGCAGCATGGTTGCGCCTTCATTTACCCACTGTCTGGCGACTTCGACGGGGTTGTCGTTAAAAGTTTGAGACTTCGCGTAGTCTCCCTGATACAATCTGACGCATTTTCCATCCAATAAGTCGATCGCTGGAATTACATTCATGATTTTTGCTCAAATTGCTAATTATACCAGTTAAAAAAAAGAATGCAACTTTAGGCAAGCTCCCAGCCCATAGATAATCAGTCATTCCCAATCGTTTAATCTAAAATCTAAAATTGTATTACGCATTACATTTATTTTTGACATTCACAACCGCTATTTAAATGAAACATAATCGCAGAAGAAAGCGTAGACCATAGAGGAGTATTGACATCAGCTTTTTGCAAAGCTTCGGCTGTCCAGTCGTTGCAAGTTCTCAAAATAGAATAACTGCCTTTTGCTTCATAAAAACTATCGCTGTTGTCGTAGCTGTAGCTAATTTTAATTTTATTACCTGCTGCGTCTAATTGGAATGTATCTTTAAGAAAGTTTATTATTTTAAGATAATTCGCTCCACTAATTTTCACACATTTGGCTTCAATATTTTGGGGAGGAAGCCGATAACCTTGAACGTGTACGGTAGACGGAGTAGGGAGAAATAGCGCCTTGAAAGCTGTAACTGGGTTGATGATTACTGAGGTAGAAGTTTCCAGCATAAAAGCTCTATCTCCCCAGCCAAAAGATAGATATTTATAATCAGAAGTGGCATCCCGCCCTATTTCTGTTAGCGGTAAAAATTGATTCCAGTCAAAATATTCATTTTTAACTGGAACAATGATTTCCGTGTGAATGCCTTGGTTGGAAATGTATAGACAGATTGTGCAATCTGCTTGCGAGTAATTTCCCCACTTTCTGGGAGTGAGATAGCCAATTGTTAGGAAAGCAGTCAAAGATAAGATGACAATTCCTAAGCGCTGTCTGCTTTTTCTCATTTTAACAGTAGGTTTCAAATTCTGGCTTTGGGTGGCGGGCGCTGCATCTTTGTGGGGAAGAATTCTTGCAAAGCAGAATTGCGCTCTTCGGGGGTTTCCCTAGCCCAATTCGACAAACTTTCGTAGAAAAAGAACGACACGCCAGCGAAACCTCTTTTTCGCACTTCTTGCACTTGTTCTTGAATTTGCTTGAGCGGCACCGAATTATTTTTAAGACCAGTTAAAATGCCGATCGCAGTTGGAATGTTAAGTTTAGCCAGTTTAACTTCTTCCCGTTCCAGTTCGGCACTAAAACGCTTGATATCGCTGCGATAAACCTGCAACACAATTTCTTGGATGTAGCCGCGTCTTTCCCAGGTAAACCAGTCCTGCAAGTGGGCGGGTAAAGAAAAGTGAAAAGGGTTCGGAGATAAGCTGACAATACATTTTTCTTTCCGGGATTTGATGGCGCGGGAAACTCGCCCCACGAAGTCGTTGATTTTGTCAGCGCGCCAGCGCACCCAGAAGGTTTCGCGGGCGTCGTCGGAGGGAGGACTTTTGATTTGTTCCTGATACATTGACACTGTTAGCGGTTCGTAGCCAAATTCTACTGGCAAGCCGAAATGGTCGTCAAATTGAATGCCATCTATATCATAATTATCGACAATTTCTAGGATTAAATCTAAGATAAATTGCTGGACTTCGGGATGAAAGGGATTCAGCCAAACTCGCTCGTGTTTGCCTTCTTTCCAAATAGTTGAACCGTCGCGTCGGTGCGCCAGCCAGTCGGGGTGAAGTGTGGCTAATTCCGATTCGGCGGGAGCCATGAAACCAAACTCAAACCAGGGAATTACTGCTATACCTTTTTGATGGGATTGTGCTATAATTTCTTTGAGGATGTCTCGGTCTTTCAATCCGGGCGATGGGTCGATCGACTGTCCGAATACTCGCTGGGCTGCAGCGCTCGGATAAAGGGTATAGCCTCCTTGCCAAACCGTGGGATAGATGGTATTAAAATTGAGTTTGTCCAGTCGATTGACAGCGTCAATGATGTTGTTGCGGGAGAAAATAACGTCGCTGTCAATGTTCGTCAGCCAGACGCCGCGCAATTCGGTTGTTGGGGTTTGGGGGCGGGTTTGCGCTAACAGACGCGGGGATAATATGGCGGAGGAGGTAAGGGCGATCGCAAAAACAACTATTAAAGCCAGTATCCGCTGCCATTTGTGCAATTTAATCACCAATTTGTCGCAAATATGATTATTTTTAGACTGATATTTTACCGTATAATTAGCTTGTGAGGGTGCGCCAGCTAGGGTTATTTTATTAAAAGTCGATCGAACATTTCCTGACGCACCTACTATTTTTGATATTATTAGGGGTCAACGATGATACCCATAAATAATATTGTTCCTGTAGTATTGTCTCGAATAGCACAAAAGAATGGACGGTTTACATTCATTTTAAAAGCCGGCATAGATCTCGTCATCTCAATTACAGTCACGGCTGCTGCTTCTGTACCTTCTTCGTTAACTTCGACAAATGTTTTGTGTTTTACCGATTCTACTGCTACTTGGCTATCAGTCATCGGGGAAAAGTCTGTTTTCAATCCACCGAAAAATTCTGCCATTCCCAAAGCTATAAGTGTGTCTTTCAGTTGAACCTCATACTCCATTTTGAAGCGCGGTATTTCAATCATTCCACTTTTAACTCTAAATTCTTGCATCCATTTATTCCAGTTTTCGGCTGTTAATTGCTGCGAGAAAGTTGCCAAATTGGTATTGGAGTTTGGCAAAAAAATATACAGACTCAGAGCGCCTTTTTTGCCGTAAGGTAAACTGACTGCTTGAAAAGTTTCTGTTTCGTAGCACCGATAAGAGCCCATCTGGGACATCATTGGATGCTGTTTGGAACTGCTGTCTGTTAAATAAAAAGTTTTGTTGGCAGTTTTAGATTGATCAAAGGGCGTTTCCCAGTTTCCTTTGAAATAGATGGCGTTAATCAAAAATAAAAGTGTATTAGGGTTGATTTTAGTGACTATTTTATCAATTTTTCCGTTAGTTTTTTCGCTCACCCAGTTGTTAATGATGCTGAGAGCTTCTTGCGGACTCTCAAAGTCTATTTCGGTAAGATTGGCTTGGTAGTATTGTTGATTTATTTGCAAAAATTCGGGTTTTAATGAGAAGCCTTGTCTGACCAAAAGCGCGTTGGCAATTGATACTTGAACCTTGGGGTCATCTTTTTGCAAACTCTTTTGCAAATTGTGATTGGCTGCGTTGATTGCTTTTGGACTCATTTTCGTTAATTCGAGAACTTTTGTCATTTCTTGTTTGGTTTCTCCGCTGACTCCGTTGTATATCATTGACAGTGCGAGGGCCACAGAAGTAGGGGAAATAAATATATTTTGATTCGGCTGTTGTTTGCTGAGGGTGTGGAACAAGTTAAAACCAAATTTGGTATTAGCTGCAACAAGTCTGGCGTCTACATTTATCTGGTTGTTAGGGGGTGTCATGGCTACAATTTCTGAGTGATTGGGATTTGCGAGGTTGATTGCGTTAATTTTTAGTGCCCGCGCTAATTATGTGATTTTACCGGACATGATATCATATTCTATTGGTTAATTTTTTAAGAATAACCTTGCAGGTTCATGACTTTTCGATAGTGGGCTTCTATTTCACTTACTGTTTGCGATTGACGCTTCCCCGTCCACTCGCTGCGATCGAATAATTCCCGCCTCAAAGCATCAACATCGATCGTTTTCACCTTACCTTCGGCGACAATTTGCTTGCCGTTTACCCAAACGCTGTCTACCGCATTAGTCGGGCGTCCCAATATTAGCAAGCCAATCGGATCGGTGCGCGGCAGCAATGATAAACTTGTTAAATCATACAGCACAAAATCTGCTTTTTTACCGACGGTCAACGAACCCATTTCATCGGCGAGATTCAAGCCTTTTGCTCCTCCCATCGATGCCATTTCTACAGACTGGCGTGGTGTAATCCATTGGCGGTAATCCAAATCCGTAATATTGTGCAAAATCGAACCAATTTTAATCGCTTCCAGCAAATCTTGAGAGTCATTGCTAGCAGCGCCGTCGCAGCCAAAAGATACGTTGACTCCCGCTTGACGGTATTTCAAAATTGGTGCAATCCCGCTTCCCAAGCGCAAGTTGCTGAGGGGATTGTGTACGACTGTCGCTCCAGTTTCTGCCATAATCGCAATGTCGGAATCGTCCAGCCAAACGCAGTGAGCTAAGGAAGTTCGCGGACTCAAATAACCAATTTTTTGCAGGTGTTCGACAGCGCTACAGCCGTATTTTTCGTGAGCTAGTTGTTTTTGAGGGGGGGTTTCCAAGAGGTGGGCGTGCCGACAAAGGTTGTAGCGATCGCTCAATTCGATGCAGCCTTCAAACAAAGCATCGGAACACAGTTGAATACCAGTCGGCGCCAACAACATATTAACACCTTTTTCGGGATTGTGAAACTGTTTTATGGCTGTTTCCATTAATTCCAAAGTTGCCTTAGTCGATCGAATGTAAGCCGCGTGTTCGATACCGCTATCGCCTGCAGGCATTCCCGCTGTCAGGGATTGATCTTGAATTAACGGCCCGATAAAAGCGCGGATACCGATTTCTTGATAAGCGCGAACTGCGGCGGCAATTGTCTCTAATTCTTGCCCCGGAATCAACACTAAATGATCGACTACGCTTGTACCGCCCGACAGCAATGTTTCTACCGCAGTTCCCAAGGCGCTCAAGTAAACTTGTTCGGGTTCTAGAGGTGTAAAATCGTATAATTCGGCAATCCACAACTCCAGCGGTAAAGGGGGAATTATGCCCCGTTGCCACATTTCTGAAGAGTGAGTGTGCGCGTTGACAAAACCTGGCAGCAGCAGCTTATTTTTGCCGTTAATAACTGTTTGACCCGCCCTATCCCCCCCTTGGTAAGGGGGGGAATGAGAGGGGAGGTTATTGGGCGCGATCGCACTTATGCAATTATCCACCACTTGCACATCTGCGGTTTCATAACCGCTATTAACCGGAATTAAAGCATTTTGAATTGTAAAGCTCATCGATTTACCTTTTTTGTAAATTTACATTAATTTTTATTGTATGATTCCCAGGCGCTAACATTGGCGAGCGATCAACTATAATAAAGTTAATAAATTATAATGTTTTTATTAAAAAGTTACCCCGGCTACTTAATTATAACAAAGATTTAAGATATGACAAGTTAGTAACAATCAAATAGTTATAAGATTGAAATTGTTTTTGAGTCACAATCATATGAATCCTGATTCTCTCCGCACTTTGGGCGTACCGCCGAATGCTTGGAAAGTTGATGCCAAAATTGCCGATATCACCCGATCGCCGATCGCGCCTCAACCTGTTACCCTGGAAACAGAAACTAAAACCCTGCGTTTGGACTTAGCAAAAGCAGCAATGTTGGTGATAGATATGCAAAACGATTTCTGTCATCCCGACGGTTGGCTAGCACATATCGGCGTAGATGTAACGCCCGCAAGAACTCCAATTAATCCTTTAATAAATTTGCTGCCAAAATTGCGATCGCACGCAGTACCAATTATTTGGATCAACTGGGGAAACCGCCCCGATTTGCTCAATATTAGTGCAGCTTCCCGTCACGTTTACAATCCCACAGGCGACGGCGTAGGTTTGGGAGATCCGCTGCCAAAAAACAACGCACCTGTACTGATGGCAGGGAGTTGGGCGGCGCAGGTTGTCGATGAATTAAAACCCAAACCGGAGGATATTTGCGTTGATAAATATCGGATGAGCGGCTTTTGGGATACTCCTTTAGATAGTATCTTGCGGAACCTCGGCAGAACTACACTTTTCTTCGGAGGAGTAAACGCCGATCAGTGCGTCATGGCTACGCTGCAAGATGCTAATTTCCTCGGTTACGACTGTATTTTAGTCAAAGATTGTACAGCTACGACATCTCCCGAGTATTGCTGGCAAGCTACTCTTTATAACGTTAAACAATGTTTTGGCTTTTTGTCGGATTCTCAGGCTATGTTAGAAACAATTAAATAGCAGTCATCAGGGGAGTATCCCTCTGGAGTATAAAAAGCGTTTTTTAGGAGTGCGAGAGTCCCGCACAGCAAAGCCTATATATCTCGCTTCCTGCTCTGATAGCGAACTCTCCTGTGATATCAATAAACTTTGGAGGTTGAGCGGCGGACTAATGACTCTGGATTCTCATTAATGACAGCAGAAACATAACCACTGACAACTAACAATAAAAAAATGACAAACCAGTGCGTGATTCCTGTTATAAAGTCTCCGAAAGACTATCAAGCATTCCGCATCAGTCCGGGCGATACTAATAGATTAGCTATTGTCTTCGATCCGGTAATAGCTAATGTTTCATTAACAGTTTGCGTGGAGATTTTCGATGTGGGGGGCAAAACTCCTCCCAACCGCCATCAATTCGCAGTAGAAATGTTTTTTGTACTCAAAGGAAGAGGGCAAGCAACCTGCGACGGCAAAACAGTTAGTATTCAACCTGGAGATAGTTTGTTAGTGCCTCCCACAGGCACTCACGTAATTGAGAATACGGGCAGTGAACGTTTGTACACTTTGTGCATTATGGTGCCGAATGAGGATTTTGTGGAACTAATTCGCAGCGGTACACCAGTCGAACTCGATGAGGAAGATATGAGAGTTCTCGGTCGATCGGATGTACTCGTACCGTGCTAGGTTTGTAGTAAGAACTTGATTACTAGGTTTGTAGTAAGGACTTGATTCTTTAGAAAAACCACTAAAGCCCTTACTACGAACTTTTTTATTTGATGTTTTTTAGGATTTATGCTGAAACTTTGTCCGAAAGAAACAGCGTCAATGCTAACTAAAGATGGGGTGCGTTTAGATGCTGACATCTACCGCCCCGATGCAGAGGGCGAATTTCCAGTATTGTTAATGCGGCAACCTTACGGAAGGGTGATCGCCTCTACAGTCGTATATTCCCATCCCGCATGGTACGCCAAACACGGCTACATCGTTGTCATCCAAGACGTGCGGGGACGCGGCACTTCCGAGGGCGAATTTAACCCTTTTGTTAGCGAAACACAAGACGGTTTTGATAGCGTCAATTGGGCAGCTAATTTGCCGGGAAGTAACGGCAAAGTCGGAATGTACGGTTTTTCCTACCAAGGCATGACTCAACTCTACGCGGCTGCTGCTAAACCGAGCGCTTTAATCACAATTTGTCCGGCAATGGTAGGCGGCAATTTATACGCAGATTGGGCTTATGAAGGTGGCGCATTTTGCCTGCAATCAAATCTCGGCTGGGCAATTCAGCTAGCCGCAGAAACCGCTCGCTTAAAAGCCGATATTTCTGCCTATCAAGCCTTTTATGCAGCTTCGAGGAATCTCCCGCTATACGATACGGTGCCGGCGCGTCCTGAGATTATTAAAAATCTCGCACCAGACTCATATTATCACGATTGGTTGGATAATTATCGACCGAGCGAGTATTGGGAAAAGTTATCGCCAAACATCAAAGATTTAGACTTGCCAATGCTCCACTTGGGCGGTTGGTTTGATACTTATTTGCGGGGAACAATTCATCTTTACAAGGAAATGGCGAGCCGGAGTTCCTGTCCGCAGCATTTGATAATTGGCCCTTGGGCGCATTTACCTTGGGGGCGAAAAGTTGGAGAGTTGGATTATGGTGTTGCAGCTTCCAATCCTGTGGATGAGTTGCAAATTCGCTGGTTGGATCGCTTCCTCAAAGGAGTTGATACAGGAATATTAGACGAGCTGCCGATTTCGCTATTTGAGATGGGGAGGAATGATTGGCGGAAATTTGATAAATGGCCTAATAATAATCATAAATCTTATTTTTTAGCAAGTACCGGACTTGCCGCGATGAGAGAAGATGCGGGTATTTTAACAGATTGTTGCCCGGATGTTTGCACTGAGGATATATTCGTACATGACCCTTGGCGGCCGGTGCCATCATTGGGAGGTCACGCTGGATTTCCTGCAGGTGCGATGGAGCGATCGACTATTGACTGCCGCACCGATGTGTTAACATACACTTCGGCACCGCTAACAGTAGATTTGCACTTAGCTGGAGATATAATTGTCGAAGTATTTTGTACTGCCGATGCGCGGACTTTTGATTTTTGTGCGATACTTTCTGAGATAAAAGATAGTGGCAGTGTCTACAATTTTACTCAAGGTTACGTCCGGGTGAATTCAGGTGAAACACCTGTAAGAATAGTGCTGCAAGCAACTTGTATGCAAATTGCCAAAGGTAATGCGCTGCGTCTGAGTTTGAGTGCGGCTTGTTTTCCCGCTTACGACGTGAATCCGGGAACGGGTGCGCCTCCCGGTGAAGCGCGGGCGATCGATGCTAACATTATCACGCTGACAGTCAGTTGTGGCGGGAATTGTCCCTCTCAAATTTTGCTGCCAATTGTCGATTAAACCTAAAACCTATCTAACTATGAGCGTTATCTTTCACATCACCCGCAGCCAACAGTGGGAAGAAGCAAAACAAGTTCAATCCTATCGCGGCGATACCCTAGATACAGAAGGATTTATCCACTGTTCGACACTGCCGCAAGTTCTTAAATCTGCTAATAAGTTTTTTGTGGGACAAACAGGATTGCTGCTGCTTTGGATTGACTCGGACAAAGTAGAAGCTGAAGTTAAGTATGAATATGCCGCCGGTGAAAATTACCCCCACATTTACGGGCCGCTGAATGTTGATGCTGTGTTGAAAGTTGTTGAGTTTGAACCGGGTGCCGATGGCAAGTTTGAATTGCCAGAAGAATTAAGGGATGCTGTTTAAGATTCTGATTTTTTAGCATTGTCAACTAACTTTTTAGGGCGGGCTAGAATCCCACCCCACGGGAAAGTTGAATTTTGTGGAACGGGCATCTTGCCCGTTCTAATTTCTGAAATATATCAATTTAAACTGATTTATCAACCAACTCTGCCGCCAATTTCAGCGCATCTTCGGGAGTTGCAATTTTACCCTCCACCCGCGCTAATTGAATCTCCATTAACACTTGACCGATGCGCGGACTTCTGGGCAATTTCAAATATTCCATTAAATCATTGCCGCTAACTAATTGTGTGGGATGAGCAATAATATCATCAGCATCCAGATAGCGATTAATTAACAGTGAAATATCCTCAACCGCAACTCCCGCAGCCACGACCAAAACCGCTAAAACTGGAAATGCTATTCCCACATCCCGAAACAAAAAATACTGTTCTCGCAAAGACATTTCCACTATTGGTTTTGCTTGCAATTGTGGCAAGTATTTCAAAAGCCCGATCGCACTTTTAATCTCCGCATTGCTGTACTTCAACCGCAGCAACTGGGCTTCAGCCATTGTCGGGTCAGAATCTGCCAAAATAGCCAGCTTCGCGACAGCCAACAAAGGCGTTTTAATTGTATCTCGAATCTGATGCCCGAATTCCTTCCCTAATTCCGGGTAAATTGCAGCTAATTGGTCAGCAGATGCGTCAATTTTTGTCAAAATATCGAAACGGTTGATCGCACTTTCAAACCAAATCGAAAACAAACCGTCTTCGCAACCGCGACAAATCCAAGGAACACCGTCAGGATTGCTCAACAAATAACCCAATTCCGTCCGCACCCGTTCCACCGCTACCCGACTCAACAGCGGTGCTAATTCCCGAATCGCAGATTGAGTTTCAGGTTCGATCGCAAAACCCAACTGCGCCGCTTGGCGGTAAGCTCTTAATAACCTCAGCGGATCGTCCTCCAAATTTGACCGCGAAATCATCCGCAGCACACCCAACCGCAAATCAGTTTGACCGTCCAAAGGATCGATGATTTCTCTTGTAAAAGGATTGTAGGCGATCGCATTTATCCGAAAATCCCGGCGCAGCAAATCCCCCTCCAGACTCCCCCCTTCCGCCTGCGCCAAATCCACCGTACCGCCCGCAAACACCACCCGCGCAATTTGGCGTTCCGCATCCAACAAGACAAATCCACCTTTCGTGCGATCGGCAATTTTTCGAGCAGTCTTCACCGCCCGTGTTAGCATGACAAAATCCAAATCAAAATAGTGCGATCGGCGGCCCAGCAACGCATCCCGTACCGCACCGCCCACCAGATAAGCAGGCGGTGTCAGCAGTTTCAAATCAAACGGCCAAGTATTAGGAGATAATGAAGAGGGCAAATTAATCGGCATTGCAACAAAAATCTACTTTCCTTACAAACAATAAAACTCTTGCTACGCTAGATTAACAGAAAGCTCAAATTTCACCAATCTTTTTGAAATGCACAGAGGATATCAAGAATGTGTATTTGTATTAACTGCCACTATGTAGACCGCTGCTTCACCTACCACGCCGTAGAAGAACAGCACGAACAGCTTCACCTCACCGAAACACCCGATTTCGACCCCGTAGAACCCACCATCAACGTCAATATCCGCCCCCGCCAAGACGAAATTGAAATGGAATGGGATGTAGTCGGGTGTCAGAGTTTTAAGCAAGAGACCGGCAAATGGGCAAAATTGCGGCCAGGCGAACTCGTCCCGACTTAAGGGAGAAGGAAGAAGGAAGAAGGAAGAAGGAAGAGGGAAGAAGGAAGAAGGAAGAACGAAAAAATAAAACGCTCTCATTTTCTTGTTTCTTCTTTTTACCCAATCTTCAATTTTCCATTTCCAATATTCAATTTCCAATTTTCAATTACCGATGCGCGATGCCCGATGCCCAATTCCCCATTCCCCATTCCCAATTAAAAATCTAAAATCTAAAATCTAAAATCTAAAATCCAATGTGCTATTGCTTAAACCCAACTTGTCAGAATCCGCAAAACCCAGGGGATGCAGAATTGTGCCAAAGTTGCGGCTCCAAATTGTTGTTGACTATTGACCCAGAAACGCCATCAGCATCTCGCTACCGAACCATAAAGCCGATCGGGCAAGGAGGCTTTGGTCGAACATTTCTAGCAGTTGATGAAACCAAACCCCTGATTTTTTCGCAGTGCGTAATCAAGCAATTTTTCCCGCAAAATACCGCAGCCGAAAAAGCCGCTCAACTATTTCACCAAGAAGCAGCCCAGCTAGAAACCTTGGGCAAACATCCCCAGATTCCAGAATTAATCGCGCACTTTGAACAAGACGGGAGACAGTATTTAGTACAAGAATTTATAGACGGCAAAAACCTAGCCCGAGAATTAGAACAAAAAGGAGCATTCACCGAAACTCAAATTCGGCAAATTCTCAACGATTTATTGCCAGTGCTCCACTTCGTCCACAAATCCAAAGTCATTCACCGCGATATCAAACCAGAAAATATCATTCGCCGCCGGCTATCTCCAGCCCCTTTACCCGCTTTAGAAAGTTCCTATCAACCCTCTCCTTTCCAAAAAGATATTGTTTTAGTAGACTTTGGTGCAGCTAAGAAAGTAACAGCAAACGGCTTGCAGCCAACTGGTACAATCATCGGCAGTGCGGCTTATACAGCCCCAGAACAATTGATGGGGAAAGCAGTTTTTGCCAGCGATATCTACAGTTTGGGCGTTACCTGCATTCACTTGCTGACAGAAATTCCTCCCTTCGATTTGTTCGACAGTACAGAGGATTCTTGGGCTTGGCGAAATTATTTGAAGACTGCTGTTAGCGACGATTTCGGCCGCATCCTCGATACCATGCTTCAAAGTGCCACCAATCGGCGCTACAGTTCAGCATCAGCAGTCATCCGGCACTTGAACCCTAAACCAGTCTATTTAGACGCAGAGCCTGTGCTGGACGCGCCGGAAACGCCCGCAGAACGGGTGGTTACACCTGCGCCCGGTGTGTCGCTTTTCACTCGCCAAGAGCAAGCCGAAATTCAGCAAGCTTTACAAGAGGATCTCGCCCCGTACAATGTTACAATCCAAGTCAGTCAAGCCAAGCAACAGCTCAATATCGTCATCAACAGAACCGAAGAGAACCCCGTTTACTATCCGCACTTATCTCAAATAATTGCCACCAGACTCACCGATTTGCAGTTAAATAAAGTCGCAGCCGTGAAGCTGTTGGGAAGAGTCAACAATTCTCGCCGCCCGGAGTGGAAGCAAATATTGCAAATCGATCCCAAGATTCAATTGAGAAACAAACTCGTGCGGATGCAACACAATCAATTAGTCAAGAAAATTGCCCCTGTTGCTACCCAAGAATTTTGGCTGCCGAAGTTGAAAACTCAGGATTTTTGGATAGATGCGCTAATGTTTGCTTTAGTTTGGTTTATCTTTGGCTCTCAAATAGTCATTTTTAATTCTTGGTTTGCGCTAATAGTTACGTCGGGTTTTATGACGGTGAAACATCAAGTTTCCCAACACAAAGAATTTGCCAATAAAAATTTATTTGCAAGTTTAGTTGTGCTGTTTTTGATGACTGGTGGCATGGGGAATTCCAGGATTTTAAACACGGGAATATTTGGCATTCTTTTGGGTTGCTTAGTTGTGGCTTTGCCGCTGTTTTTTGTTAAGGAAAATTATCAGTAATCGTGAATAGCAATCCCCAAGACGGAACATCTGTTAAAAAATACGGCTTAGCCCTGCACACAGCTAGTCGCGAACTCGGTTTAGCCATCAGCAATTTTGCAGGGGATTCTCGCTGCCAAACTTGGAATTTGGATCGCGGTTTAGCAACTCATTTGCATCAGTATTTAGTCGAGTTTATTGGGTCGCAAACTTGGGCTGATTTGGCTTTTATTGCAGTGGCGAAGGGGCCCGGAGGTTTCACGGGGACTCGGATGGGTATGGTGACGGCGCGGACTTTGGCCCAACAGTTGGATATTCCGGTTTTTGCGGTTTCAACTTTGGCGGCTGTCGCTTGCAGCAGCAGTAAAAAATCTATCTCAAATCAGGATATTGCCCTGCAAATGCCTGCACAGCGGGGACAATTATTTGGGGCTGTTTATTCAGTTAACAAAGATTCTGGTTTAACTGAGTTGTTTCCTGATACGGTGATGACTCCTGAATCTTGGCAGGAAAAGTTGGATAATTGGGGGAATTCTTATCAGTTAATTGAAGTGGGTAGCGAGTTGGGTGGGTCGGTTTCTAGTGTGTTGAAATTGGCTTATTTGGAGTGGAAACAAGGAAGTCGCCCTGATTGGTCGGATGCTTTGCCTTTTTACGGTCAACATCCGGTTAAAGGACACTGAATATTGGGAATAGGGCATTGGGAATAGGGAATTGGGCATTATTTCGTTTCAGTTAAATCAACTTGTAGAGTGCGTTTTTTTTCCGACCATGCCCGATGCCCGTAAATGATTTATAAGCAATTAAGCAGACTTGATATCCTTGTTTATTTAAGGGCGATACAAACTTCGAGGCAAAAAGTTAATGTTAGGGGGTCTGGGCTTTCGGTTCGCAATCGATCGATCTCAGATCCATCGCAGCCGCGAGATTCCATAAAATCGAGCATCCAGTTCGTTATTGTAGCGAGATCGATGTATTTTGCTCCGAGACAAACAGGGCAAATTTCTGGGCTGAGGGTACCGGTGCCGCCGCATTCGGGGCAATCCCAGTGGCTTGTTACAGGATCGGGGGTAGTTAGGATGTTGTTCATGCTGGGAAAAAGTACGCGCGGCGTAGCTATCGCGCAGGGAATCGCACTACTCGTTAACTCTAGCAAAAATGCCGATCGCCCTTACTGGTTGAGTCGAGGGGGGATATTATTCCCCGCCCCTCTCAGTTAGATCTGGGCGTGCGACTTTCACCGCACCCAG
>NZ_JAUBUE010000130.1:0-1499 GCF_036705305.1 Microcoleus sp. B3-D7
CGTGCGAGTCGTTTAGCCTAAAGTAAGTTGAAATACTTACGGGATGGCTAGCCCAGTTAATAAAACTGGTGACAACTGATTACACAAGTAGGCGCGAAACCTACCCCGCAGATGCAGCGGTGAAAACATAACCCCTAATCCATTATGTAGCAACTAATAGATTAAAGCGGGGTTAAAAGGCAGAACTACTAAGAGCCGAACTCGGTAACTGTCAAGCAGGAGTCCATGCGTAGTGAAAGCAAAGATGTGTTTGAACCATCGTGACGGTAAATGGTGTAACGGCTGAACCAAAGATAAACCCGTTGAGATACACGGTAAAAGACTGGTTAACACCAAGCCAAAAGGCAAGGATAGGGTATAGGCAGTTGATAGACCGACCTATAAGCATTACCCAGAAACCCGGTGGAGAGCATCACGCTAAAGACTCAAATGTGTGTAATCGGAACGAAATAACCCTTTTAAATCTCTGGAGAGGTCGAAATCCAGTAAGTAGCTAACGAAAGATTTAAAAGGGAGGGATTGTATCAAAAGCGAATGCCTCATTGTAATAATGAGGATATGCAGACAGATACATGGTAACTCCAAAGGAATACAACAAGTAGCAATGTAAATGTCTAATACGCTGAACTATCAGACGGTGGAATGGAAAGACCTAAACTGGCGCAAGCTAGAAAGGGTAACTTTCAAGTTGCAAAAACGGATATTCCAAGCGAGTGAGCGTGGCGATGTTAAAGCAGTTCGCAAACTTCAAAAGACCTTGATTAGGTCTTGGTCTGCAAAATGTATTGCGGTTCGTCGGGTGACACAAGATAACCAAGGGAAAAATACGGCTGGTATAGATGGTGTAAAATCGTTAACCCCAATACAACGTACAACCTTAGTTAGTCGGTTGAAATTAACAGGTAAGGCTTGCCCTACTCGTAGGGTTAATATACCCAAACCTGGAACAATTGAAACCAGACCTTTAGGAATACCCACAATAAACGACCGAGCATTGCAAGCGTTAGTTAAGCTAGCGTTAGAATCTGAATGGGAGGCAAAATTTGAGCCTAACTCATACGGTTTTAGACCAGGGCGTTCTTGTCACGATGCGATTGAAGCGATATTCGACAGCACCAGTAAAAAAGCCAAATATGTGCTAGATGCTGATATTTCTAAATGCTTCGATCGCATAAACCATAATGCACTCTTAGACAAGATAAAAACATACCCCACCTTAAGAAGACAATTAAAGAGTTGGCTTAAGGCAGGAGTATTGGAAAGAGATAATTTTTCTCCTACCAATGAAGGTACACCACAGGGTGGCATTGTGTCACCCCTACTGGCTAACATTGCCTTACATGGTATGGAAGAACGGGTTAAACAATTCACAGAAACACTAAAAGGGAATAAGGCGAAGAACCGACAAGCCCTAAGTTTAATCCGATATGCTGATGACTTCGTGATAATACATGAAGATATTAACGTAATCCTCACCTGTCAAAAGATAATAACAGAAT
>NZ_JAUBUE010000131.1:0-1470 GCF_036705305.1 Microcoleus sp. B3-D7
GTCAATTACTCCAGACTTTAGCCAGGACTTTACTTGTCTCCTGACTTTTCCTTTTACGTTCAACTTTTGGAGTAGTTCATAATGGTTGATGCGGTCAAAGCATTTGGCTATGTCTGCATCTAATACAAACTTCGCTTTATGCTGAATACAGACTTTAATCTGCTTAATCGCATCGTGACATGACCTGCCCGGTCTAAATCCATAGCTGTTTGGCTCAAAAATTGCCTCCCATTCCGGCTCAAGTGCGGATTTTACTACGGCTTGTAAAGCTCTGTCATACATAACAGGAATTCCCAGTGGGCGTTTTTCATTACTTCCTGGTTTTGGTATCCAAACTCTTCTAGTCGGTTTGGATCTGCCAGTTAGCTTTAATTCCCTTGCCAGTTCTAGACGATCTGCTGGGGACAAGGATTTTACCCCATCCACTCCTGCCGTCTTTTTTCCCTGGTTGTCCTGAGTTACCCTTCTTACTGACAAAATCCTATTAGACCAAGACCTCATCAGCGTCTTCTGAAGTTTGCGAACTTTCTTGACATCTCCACAACGGGAAGCAGCGAAAATGCGTTTTTGCAACTTGAAAACATATCTTTCAGCTTGACGCCAATTAATATCCTTCCATCCCTCTGTATTTGTTGCCAAATCAGATTTAGGCTTGTTCATTACTAATTGCACCTTTTCACTTAATCACCTTCGCGGTTTACGTCTGCATATCCTGGGCATTACCCCATCCCTTTTTCGGCATTACCTGTTATTTCAGGTTAGGCATTAGCTTCTTAAACCATCCCAACCTTTCGCAGCGTGTAGCCTGACAGCCTACCTCCACAATCGATTTGAAGAGGAGCATACAAAAGGATTACTTCGTTCCTACTATCCATTGATTAAATCCGTTAGGGTTTGTCTTTCCGCCGGGGTTCTAGGTGGTGCGCTATCTCGGTAGTAGAAACCTGATAGTCCTTACCCTTGTCAGATATTCCTGACCCAGAAGCTCAGATTTCTCTGATTAGCTTATATCCTCTGGTAATAGGTTTCGACGGTTGAATCGACAATTCGTTAGCTGGCGCTTCTACCCCACGACTTCATTGCTTTGGCAATGATTCGGTTATAGGATTTTTGCTTACGGTGTCGGTATTCAGCTATCCCGATTGCCCGTTTTCACCCTCGCTTTACACCAAGGTTGTCAATCTTTGTGTAGAGGAAACCAAATTTAATTTTGGTTCTTTGTGTGCTTTCAATCACGCACCATGATGTCAGGACTTGGTTTATTTTGGATTTTAGTTATGATGTTGGTATAATCATCTTTCCCGTTTTCCCCTAGTTGTCTTGGCTGAGTGCTCGACTAGGTTTCCTCACCTGCATGAATAGTAAGTTGTCATCGACGGGGGATTAAAGTGCGAACTCCAACCCTATAGGATTTACCCCACCGCTGCTAGTCATCCCCCCTTTTCGGGTTTCGACTAAACGAATCGCACC
>NZ_JAUBUE010000079.1:0-14310 GCF_036705305.1 Microcoleus sp. B3-D7
GCTTCTGTGATTTATTGCGTAAGCGTTGCTTGCCGAAGCCATCGCCTCCCTCTTGAAAAACTGTCCGGAGTATTGTTTTAGGAAAAACACAATCGCATAGGTATCAGATATTGTACCATTTTCAATAAGCCTTTTAAGGGCTGGTTAGAAGAACCCCTCCCAAGAAAATTTACTCTTTGTGAAATGGGCCGGAAAGCCCGTTCTTGAGAACCGTTCAACATCTGAGATAAAGTGCATTGTAATTGTTGAACCAAAGAGTTTTTAACTGGGAAGGGCGGGATTTGTGGCTATACAATTCTTTATATGCTATAATAGTTGGCTAAACTGCCTTATGACAAAAAACAAGGTATATGATATCAGTTTTGAGCCCACCCGCAAAGCGAAACGGCTTTAAAGTTCTTCTGGTCGAAGACAATCAAGCAGAAGCCGATCTGATTGAAGAATTATTATTAGAAACAAACGTCAGTAGAGCCGAACCCCAGAGGCTATCAGTAAGTTGTACAGACCGTCTCAGCAAAGCGCAGCAACTTTTGGTCAGCGAACATTTTGATGTGATTTTACTAGATCTTTCGCTGCCCGACAGCCAAGACTTAAATACAATTGTCAAAATACAAGAATATAGTCTAAATACTCCGATTGTCGTACTGACTGCCCGCAACGATGAAGAGCTTGCCGTGCAGTCAATCCAAGCCGGAGCTCAAGATTATCTAGTCAAGCGAAAAATTGACAGCGAAGTGTTAATTAGATCGCTTCGTTATGCAGTCGAGCGACAGCACAACCAAGAAGCTTTACGAAAAAGCGAAGAAAAATATCGCTCGGTAGTCGAGAATTCTCTCGTCGGCATTGCCATTCTGGCTCCTCCGAGTTGCCCCTCAGCACCAGAAAAATGCGAGTGGTTGGAAGTAAACGATGCTTTGTGCGATTTGCTGGGATACGATCGCCAGGATTTTTGGCATGAGAGTTGGGAGAGGTGGGTTTTTCCTGAAGACTTGCAGTCGAGTTTAGAGCAGTTAAATAAAATTTTGGCAGGGGAGAGTGAAGGCTATGTTTTAGACCAAAGGTGGCGCAAAAAAGACGGAAAAACAGTTTATACTAGAGTTTCCATGCGGTGTATTCGCGCTCTCGACGGCTCGATGGACCACCTGATTAAAGTAGTCTTGGATGTGAGCGATCGCTACCGTTACGAAGCTCAATTAAAAGCATCAGAAGAGTTTTTAAATCACACGATTAATTCTACTCCTGACCCGATTTTTGTCAAAGATGAGCAGCACAGATGGATCGTATTAAACGATGCTTTTTGCAATTTGATAGGAAAAAGGCGAGCGGAACTGATTGGCAAGTCAGGATACGATTTTTTTCGCCCCGATCAAGCGGCTTTTTTTTGGCAACAAGACGAGCAAGTATTGCAAAGAAGTCTTTCTCAGGAAACAGAAGAAAATTTTACCGATGGCGGCGGAAAAGAACGCATTATATCTACCAAAAAAACAGTTTTTAACAACGCCGACGGTCGTAAAATGTTGGTCGGAACAATGCGAGATGTTACCGAATACAAACGCCAACAAATTGCGTTGCAGGAAAGCGAAGCTCGATTTCAAATAATGACCGACAACGTGCCGGGAATGATTTATCAATATCGGCTTTATGTAGATGGTAAAATATCTTTTACTTACGTTTCTTCTGGCAGTTTGCAGATCTACAATTTAAAACCAGAACAAATAGAAGAAAATGCCACTTTGGCTTTTGCAACAGTTCACCCAGACGACATCTCAGACTTGCAGCGATCGATCGCAACTTCGGCGGCGACTCAGCAAGCTTGGCAACACCAGTGGCGGCAAGTTATGGGAGATCGAGTGAAATGGCTGCAAGGCGCATCGAAGCCAGAAAGGCAAGCCAACGGTGATATAGTTTGGGACGGTTTGGTGATGGATGTTACCGAATTGAAACAAACCCAGCAAGACCGCGATCGATTTTTTAATCTCTCGCTGGATTTACTTTGCATTGCAGGTTTTGATGGCTATTTTAAACGCTTAAACCCCGCTTGGTCAAATGTATTAGGTTATAGCAGTGATGAAATCTTAGCCAAACCTTTGATAGAATTCGTCCATCCAGAAGACCTAGAAATTACTGTAGCGGAATTAGAAAAACTTAAAAAAAGCCACCCTGTTATTAGCTTAGAAAACCGCTATCTTTGCCAAGATGGTACTTATAAATGGCTGTCGTGGACAGCATCGCCGTTTGCAGAAGAAGGTTTGATTTATGCAGTGGCTCGCGACGTTACATTTAGCAAGCAAGCTGAAGCTGAATTGCGTAAGAGCGAAGCCACCAACCGCGCTCTTTTAAATGCGATACCAGACATGATATTTCGCTGTCGGGCAGACGGCACTTTTGTAGACTTCAAGCCTGCCAAAGATTTCGAGAAAATCATCCCACAAAAATCACTAATAGGCAAAAAAGCACAAGACATATTGCCGACTGCTTTTGCTGAAAAAATCTTGTCCGGCAATCAACAAGCGATCGACAATGGCGAGATTCAATTCGTAGAATATCAAATGCCAGTTAATGGTGAACTGTACGATTTTGAAGCGAGAATTGTCTTCTGCACGGAGGACGAAATTATCGCGATTGTCCGCGATATCACTCAACGCAAACGCTCTGAGTCAGTCCTCCAGAGGCAAGCAGCAGCAATGGCCCAAGCTTCCGAAGGTATCGCCATATTCAGTGCCGACAAAGAGGTGATTTATTGCAACGCAGCCCGAGTAAAAATCTACGGTTACGACTCTCTCGAAGAAATCTTAGGTAAAAGTTGGAAAACATTCTACCAAGGTGCAGAGCTGCAAAGGTTCGAGCAAGAAGTCCTGCCGACTTTAGTGCAGAAAGGTTCTTACAGCACCGAAGCAGTAGGATGCCGTCGCGACCGCTCGGAAGTCCCTATAGATGTCTCGCTGACAATGCTGCCCGACGGGGAAATCATTTGCATTGTTCGCGATATTTCCGAAAGAAAAAAAACCGAAGCAGCACTGCGGGAAAGCCAGCGGTTCGCTCAACAAATTGCTGAGGCAAGTCCTAATATGTTGTATGTTTATGACTTAATAGAACAAAAAAATATCTATGCGAACGCTTCTATATACCACATTCTCGGCTATACAGTAGAGGAGATTGAGGCAATCGGGCCGTGGATGATGTCAACTTTAATACACCCGGAAGATTCAATCAAAATACCTGATTATTTACAGCAAGTCGAAACTGGTGCGGAAGGGGATATCTTTGAAATTGAATACAGAATTAGGCACAAGGATGGTTTTTGGCGCTGGATTGTCAGCCGAGATACTGTATTTGCAAAAACAGCAGATGGTAAGTTAAAACAAATTCTCGGCACGGGAACTGATATTACAGAAAGCAAGCAAGCAGAAGATGAAATAAAGCTGTTGCTGGCGGCAACTCAAGCTATTAGTCAGTCGGCAGATTTTCACAGCGCCCTCCCAGATATCCTGCGGTTGCTGTGCAATGCGATCGGCTGGAATTTTGCGGAAGCTTGGATACCGACTGCTAACGGTAATTTTTTGGAACACAGTGAAACTTGGTACGCTAGCGATCGCGATTTAGATATGTTCGGCCGCGAAAGTAGAAAAATTAGATTCGCCCCCGGAGTGGCAGTACCTGGACGGATTTGGTCAACCAGGAATGTAGAATGGATTGAAGATATTTCTCTAGCTACAAATCATCTTTTTGCCCGATCGCAAATGGCGGCATTAGTCGGATTGAAAGCTTGTTTCGGAGTGCCAATTCACGCTAGCTCAAAGGTGCTGGCAGTTTTAGTATTCTGCAAGCGCGACCGCTCGATTATGGAACCGCGTATTGTAGAGTTGGTTAAGGCTGTAGCGACTCAGTTGGGCGATCATATTCAGCGCAAACAAGCCGAAGAAGAATTGCGTAAAAGTGAAGAACGCTGGCAGTTAGTTCTCAAAGGCAATCAAGACGGAATTTGGGATCTGAATCTTCAAACAAATGAAGCTTTTCGATCGGCCCGCTGGCAAGAAATTATCGGTTACACAGACGGCGACATCGACAGCAACTACAGCGCATGGATCGATCGCATCCATCCAGACGATCGCTCACGAGTCCAAGCAGCGATCCAAGGTTATCTCGATCGCCAAACCCCCAATTACGCCGCCGAATACCGCTTGCAGTGTAAAGACGGTAGCTATAAGTGGGTGCTCGCCCGCGCTCAAGCCGTTTGGGATCAAGCCGGAAACCCTCTGCGGATGGTAGGTTCGATGACGGATATTAGCGATCGTAAAGCAGCAGAATTAGCTTTACTCAAGGTCACTCAAGCCGTCGAAAGTACCAGCGATGCGATCGTGATCGCCGACTTGAAAGGGCGGTCTATTTACCACAATCAAGCCTTCATTCAGCGCTACGGCTACACAGTGGAAGAACTCAATGATATTGGCGATATCACCGCGCTTTATGTCCGGCATAAAAATTACAAACAAATCTATAAAAGCCTTCGCCAAGGTCGCTCTTGGTCTGGCGAAGCTTCCCTGCACACTAAGAGCGGCGAAGCAGTAACTGCTCTGGTGCGAGCCGACAGTATTCAAGATATTAATGGAAATTACATCGGCTTAATTGCAGTGATTACCGATATCACAAAACGCAAAGAATCAGAGCTGATTTTACGGCAAAAGTTAAAGCGCGAACAGTTGGCAGTAGCCATGCTGGAACGCATTAGATCTTCTCTCAATCTTGAAGAAATTCTTACCAAAAGTGTCGAAGAAGTGCGACATTTTTTGCAAGTAGACCGTACTATTATTTACCAATTTAATCCGGATTGGAGCGGGTTTATCGCTGTCGAGTCGGTTGCCGAAAATGTCCGACCAATTGTAGGAATCGAAATTTATGACCCCTGTTTCGGGTCAGCCTACGTTCCTCTTTACCAAGAGGGCAGAATTAGAGCCATAGAAGATGTTCAAAATGCCGGGCTGGCCGACTGCCACTTGGGTTTGTTGACTCGGCTCGATGTGAGAGCGAATCTGGTAGTGCCGATTTTGCAAGGCGAAAACTTGTGGGGGCTGTTAATTGCCCACCACTGCACGGGCCCGCGTCCCTGGCAGCAATTGGAGGGAGAGTGCCTAAAACAATTGGGGGTGCAGTTGGCGATCGCCATTCAGCAATCGATGCTCTTTGAGCAAGCACAAACCGAAATTGCCGATCGCAAACTTGCAGAAGCCGCCCTGCAATTAGCTAAAGAAGCCGCCGAATCCGCCAACCGCGCTAAAAGCGACTTTCTCGCCAACATGAGCCACGAATTGCGGACGCCTTTGAACGGGATTTTGGGATACATTCAACTGCTCAAAGTCGATAAAAACTTTACCGCCGATCAACAGGAAAGTCTTAACAACATTCACCAGTGCGGCAACCACCTGCTGATGCTGATTAATGATGTTTTAGACCTCTCAAAAATCGAAGCTAGTAAAATGGATCTGTCGCTGACAAACGTGCATTTTTCCAGTTTTTTGAAAGGTATTATTGATTTGTTCCAGATGCGCTCAGCTCAAAAAGGAATTGCTTTTAATTACGAGCAGGTTTCAGCGCTTCCAGACGGCATTTTGGCAGACGAAAAAAGGTTGCGTCAAGTTTTGATTAATTTGCTCAGCAATGCCGTTAAGTTTACGAACAGCGGCAGCGTTACATTCAAAGTCGGTTATGCAGAAAATTTCCCCGATAATTATCCTCAAACCAACAGCGAAAATTCTAGTTTGACAGCGGAAATTGCCCCTCAAATAATCAATTTGACCGCTAATTTAGACGCGCAGCAAATGTCTAACCCGCCGCTAGGAAGAACAGAAGCGCCCGAGGGGATAATAGCAGACAACACCGGCCGTACCCCTACCCCTAAAATTCGCTTTCAAATCGAAGATACGGGCATTGGCATCGGGCAGAATAAATTAGAAGAAATATTTTTGCCTTTTCATCAAGTGGGCGATCATAACAATTTCGTCGAAGGTACCGGACTGGGACTTTCCATCAGCCAAAAATTAGTCAAAATGATGGGCAGCCAAATTCGCGTCCAAAGTAGCTGCGGCAAAGGCAGCATATTTTGGTTGGATCTAGACTTGCCAGCAGTCGCCCAGTGTTCGGAACTCCCCTCCCGCCAAGAAAAAAGCCGGCTTGTAGGTTTTATCGGCCCTCAGCGGAAAGTGCTAATCGTGGACGATCACGAAGTAAATCGCGCCATGTTGCACAGGCTGCTTTTTCATTTAGGCTTTGAAATTGCAGAAGCTACAGACGGCGAAGACTGCTTGCACAAAGCACAGGAATTTCTACCGGATATAATTTTAATGGATTTGCTGATGCCGGTAATGAACGGTTGGGAAGCTACCAGGCGGCTGCGACAGTTGCCGGAATTAAAAGATACGGTTATCCTTGCTTTGTCCGCTAACGTTTACGAGACTACCAAGCAAGAGAGCATACTTGCAGGTTGCGATAATTTTCTCACCAAACCGATTCAAACTAATGAGCTTTTAGAATTATTGCGCCTGCATTTGAGACTAGAATGGGTTTACGAAGAAGGATCACAAACCAAAAAGCGGACAGATCAAACTGCAAAAGCATCTTCTGAGATTGCTGCTGCTGACTCAACGATGGTGTCTCCTGCCTCAGAGTCAGTCTTGGCGTTGTTAAGATTGGCTGCAATGGGCGATATTGAAGCTATTTTGGAAGAAACTGCTAAACTCGAACATTCTGACCCGACATTAGGGCTTTTCGTTCATCACCTGCGCCAACTTGCTAAAGGATTTCAGCTCAAGCAAATTCGAGATTTTTTGAAGCAACATTTGTCCTAAAATTGACGGTAGCTAACAGACAACTCAAAATCAGTTAAATCTCGGGCCCAGAGTACCATTCTCAATTAGGTGTTCTGGCCTCCCGCGAAGCGACAACTTAATTTGCTTGGGCGGCCCGGACTCGCAGCCGGCTCCTCAAAGGGTTATTGCAAATAGAAGCCTCTAGGAAGCAACCGGGTTTCTAGAGCCGCCAAAAATTCATTGAATCCCATTTAACCTCACAACCCACAACTCAAAAATCAAAAATTTGAATGTTTCCCTTGAATATGAACGATAAGAATTCCGAAAGAAGCATCATACTAATTGTCGATGATAACCAAACAAATCTGGACGTACTTTTCGAGTTGTTAAGGAATTACGGGTTTAAAGTATTAGTGGCTCTAGACGGCGAAAGTGCGATCGAGCAAATTGACTACATCCATCCAGACTTGATTCTTTTGGATATCATGATGCCAGGAATTGACGGTTTTGAAACTTGCCGACGTTTGAAAGCAGACCTGTCAACGCAAGATATTCCCATCATATTTATGAGCGCCCTTTCCGATACGCCGGATAAAGTAAAAGGCTTTCAGACAGGAGCCGTTGACTACATCACTAAGCCTTTCCAGCACGAAGAAGTTTTGAGCCGGATTCAAACCCACTTGACAATCCGCAGCTTGCAAAAAAAACTCGAAGAAAAAAACCTCGAACTTGCCCACCTCAACCAAAACCTGGAAAGACTTGTTGAACAAAAAACCAAGCAATTAATAAACCAGGAAAAAACAGCCATCATCGGACGTTTGACTCAGGGCATGGTTCACAATCTCAAAAGTCCGCTGCAAGTGATCCAGACTAGCGTCGATTTGATTGAAACAAAAGCCACACAACTTCAAGAAGACTCTCTTTTTAACTATACTAAATATATTTTTCAAGCTGTCACAAAAATCAATCAGATCATGGATACTCTGATGATGAAAAGCCGAAACGAGCAAAAGCAAGATTTGCACCCGGTGAATATCAACGATTTAGTGCAGCGAGAAATTCAGCTATTGGAAGGCAACCTGTATTTTAAAAATAAGATTAGAAAAAAATACTTTTATGACGAAGAAATTGCTAGTATTCCATTAATTTATTCCTATCTTTCTCAAGTATTTTATAATTTAATAAATAATGCAATGGATGCTATGTGGGAAAAGAAAAGCAGAGAAATAACTATCGTGACTCGGCAAGATGACTCGAACATATACATGGATATTGCAGATACGGGATGCGGCATATCATCTGACGATTTGCCAAAAGTTTTTGACCCTTTTTACACCTCCAAGCCGCCTAAAGGTGAGGAAAAAACCGAAGGCGAACCGACAGGAACAGGTTTAGGACTTTATACTTGTATTGAACTTTTAAAACCTTTTAACGGTGAGATTGCTATTAGCAGTAATGTCGGTCAAGGCAGCGTGTTTACAGTTGTGCTGCCCAAACCGCAGACACATTGAGCGACTCAACTGAGTTAAATTGTGTCCGGTTAGACAACCATAACTAAGTTGGTAATTAAATTTGTAGCAAGGAATGCAAGTCTTGGTTACTTGCTCAAGAAAAAACTTGCATTGTTCAATACAAATAGGCGCTAAGTGCGGGTCATTAACCGAACACAATCTCAGCTCGTATTTTGTAAATTAACGGTAATTATTGTAGCTTAGTAGTAATACCATAAAAAAAATGCCACTTTAGGCAAACTTTAAACGGCTATTTAAAATCTCAAATCTCAAAGGCTATCAGCAATGCAAATCCTGATTAGTCCGCGCTTTTTTGACTTACCTCTTGCTATTCCCCTGCCAAAGGTTGTAAATTAAAATAGAGTTGAGTGGCAAGATTGGTAAGAGTATAATAGTTTTGGGCCACTAGGTTTGGGGCGAGGCGGAAAACTTGCAGCGAACAACTCAATTCTATAAATAAATCTGCGTGGTCTGCAAGCACACAGCCCACTCTCAAGCGTGTGGTTCAAGTTCCCCAATCATCAGCTAGGTAGCTGCATCCGCTGCTGACATTTTATAATTACTAAAAAATAGCAAAAGGATAGCAGGAAAAAAAATGCCACTGTACGCAAAAACCCAATTGCGATAGTCATCAGTCATTCCCAATCTCACCTCAAAAATATAAAATATAAAATGGTATGACATCTGTTTTTGAGTCAACTTTAACGCCTGCTTGTTTGAAAATTCTTTTAGTAGAAGACTGTGCAGAAGATGCAGAACTCATTCAAGAACTGCTGTGTGAACCCCAACTAGGAAAGTCAATTGATCTGACCAATGTAGTTCGCCTCCGGGAAGCTATAGAAATTTTAAGCGACAAAATTTTTGATGTAATTTTATTAGATCTTTCACTTCCTGACAGCCTAAAATTTAATACTTTTTTCCGACTTCAAGATTGCTGTATAAATACTCCGATCGTCATTCTGACAGCGGCCGATGACGAAGAACTAGCTGTCGAGTTAATTGCCGCCGGCGCCCAAGATTATCTGGTGAAAAGACAGGTAGACAGCCGGCTGCTGGTACGGACGCTCAGGTGCGCGATCGCCCGCCAGAAACGGCAAGCAGAATGGCAAAAAAGTCAAGAAAAATACCAGCAGGTTGTTGGCAATATCAAAGAAGTCGTTTTTGAAACCAATACTGCTGGCAATTGGACTTTTCTCAATCCGGCTTGGACGGAAATTACCGGATTTACCGTTGATGAAAGCTTAGGAACTTCCTGTTTGAGCTACATTCATTCTGAGGATCACCACCAATATTTAAATTCGTTTAAAGGTCGGAGACCCAATCAACAAATATCCTGTTGTTACCAAAGTCGATATGTTACCAAAAATGGGGAAATTCGGTGGGTGGAAGTGCAAGAATTTTTTATTTTAGGCTGGAACGGCGAGGCGCAGGGGACGACAGGAACTATTAATGATATTACAGATAAGATTTTAGCACTTTCCGAACTAGAAGCTAGTAAAAAGTTTTTGAATTATACAATCGATGCAGTTGCAGACCCACTTTTTGTCAAGGATGAACAGCACCGCTGGATACTGTTAAATGATGCTTTTTGCAAGCTGATCGGGAAGCAGCGCGAGGAACTGCTGGGCAAATCGGATTATGACTTTTTCCCAAAACAAGAAGCTGAAATTGGTTGGCATACTGACCAACAAGTGTTTAGGACGGGGAAAGAAAACGAGAGTGAGGAAATATTTACTGACGCCAACGGTGCAAAGCACATTCTGTCTACTAAAAAAACTGTCTTTGAAAATACCGATGGCAGTAAAATTCTCGTGGGAATAATTAGAGATATCACTCAGGATAGGCGCAAACAATTAGCGCAGCAAGAAAGCGAAGCTAGACTGCGGCAACTTGCTGCCAACTTGCCGGGAATAATTTATCAATTTCGTCTCTCAACCGACGGTCAAAAAAGTTTTCCTTATATTTCTTCTGGCAGCCGCTATTTATTTGAATTGGAACCAGAAAATATTCAGCAGAATCCTCAACTACTTTTTAATTTAATTCATCCAGATGATCGTCAAAAATTTGAAGAATCTATTGCTGTCTCTGCGGCAAATATGCAGCCCTGGCAGCAGGAATGGCGCGCGATTGTACCGTCGGGCAAACTTAAGTGGATGCAAGGGGTTTCCAGACCGGAACGAGTTAATTGTCCGACTGAAATAGCGCAGGAAGGGGATATAGTTTGGGAAGGCATGGTGCTGGATATTACTGATTTAAAACAGGCTGAGGCAGCTTTGCGGGAGAGTGAAGCCAGATTTCGATCGCTCGTTGAGAATATCCCAGGCGCTATCTGCCGCAGCTTGTATGATGCTGAGTGGAGGATGGTATTTATTAGTGATGAAATTGAGGTCATTAGTGGGTATCCTGCTGGGGATTTTATTGGCAACAACGGCTTGAGTTTTGCCAGCATTGTCCACGAGGCAGACAAGGAAATGGTCGATCGACAAATCAGCGCAGCAGTAGAGTCGAAACAGCCGTACAATCTAGAATACCGGATTGTTCGCGATGACGGGGCGGTGCGGTGGATGTCGGAAAGAGGTAGACCAACTTACAATCTAGAAGGGCTTGTTTTGTGGCTCGACAGAGCGATTTTTGATATTACCGAGCGCAAACAAGCCGAAATGACTCTGTGCCTGGTAACTCAAGCTGTAGACAGTGCTAGTGATGCGATCGCGATCGCAGATTTGGATGGTTATTCCGTTTATCACAATCAAGCATTTATTCAGCGCTACGGCTATACAGTTGAAGAACTAAATAATGCTGGCGGCCCAGCAGTAATGTATCCCCGATCTCAAGACTTGAGAAAGTTATTTAGGGTGCTGCGGAAAGGTTTTTCCTGGGAAAGTGAAATTGAAATTAAGAGTCAAAATGGCGCTATCATAGAAACTTTCTTGCGAGCTAACTGCATTAAAGATAGCGCTATGCAACCGATAGGAATGATAGCTATCATTGCCGATCTCACAGAAATAAAACGCACCGAATCGGCATTAAAACTCAGTCAAGAGCGATTGCAGTTGGCAGTTTCAGGCAGCTCTTTGGGGCTCTGGGATTGGAATATAGCTACTGGCGAAACTTATTTCGATTTTTATTGGAAATCAATGCTAGGCTATGCAGAAACCGAAATTGAAAATAACCTCAAAGGTTGGGAAAGTTTGGTGCATCCAGAAGACCGAGTAAAGGTAATGGAATGTTTAAATTCCTATTTGGAAGGTGAGACTGATATCTATGAATTTGAATTTCGGATGCTCAACAAAGGGGGGAATTGGCAGTGGATTCTGGCGATGGGCAAGGTAGTCGAGTACGACGAATGGGGTGCGCCGTTGCGGATAACAGGCACTCACAAAGATATCAGTGCCCGCGTTGCAGCAGAAGCAGAAAAAACTCAGTTGATCGCATCTTTGCAACAACTTGCCGAACAGTTGCAAGCAGCGCAAAAAATAGCCCGCATCGGCAATTGGGAATTCGATAGGGAGGCAGGAGTTATTACTTGGTCGGAGGAACTGTTTCGAGTTTACGGTCGAGAATTGAATCTGCCACCGACAATGGAAGAACTTTTCGAGCAAATTCATTCCGATGACAAAGAAAGGTTTGCAGAAGTTGTAGAAAAAGCAGTGACTGAAGGGACAGCTTACGATATCGACCACCGCATCTATTTTCCATCAGGAGAAATCAGGCACGTCAACTGTAAAGGACAAGCTATTAAAAATGAGTTGGGTCAGGTGGTGCGGCTGTTTGGCACGGCAATGGACATTAGCCATCGCAAAAAAGCAGAAATTGCTTTACAAGAAAGCGAACAGCGATTTCGCGCTGTATTTGAACAAGCGGCAATTGGCATTGTTAAAGTGTGGCCAGACGGTCAATTTTTGAATGCAAATCAAGGGTTTTGCAATATTGTCGGATACTCGGAATTGGAGCTGAAATCACGAAATGTTGGGGATATTTCTCACCCCAAAGATCTAGCAGCCGATGTCGAGTCGCGCGACAGACTGTTAGCTGGGGAAATTTTTAATTATTCTCTAGAAAAACGCTTTATTCGCAAAGACAGTTCATTTGTTTGGACTAATATGACTGTATCTTTAGTGCGGGATGGGTTTGGGGAACCTAGCTATGTAATTGGTGTGATTGAAGATATTAGCACTCGCAAACTTGCTGAGGCTATATTGCGCCAGCAATTAAAGCGAGAACGCCTGGTGGTAGGAATGCTGGAACGCATTCGCTCTTCTCTCAATTTAGAAGAAATTTTGACAAAAACTGTTGCTGAAGTACGGCATTTTTTACAAACAGACCGGACAGTAATTTATCAGTTTAATCCCGATTGGAGCGGTTTTGTAAATGTCGAGTCAGTGGGCAAAAATTGGCTGGCTATTCAGGGAATAACTATTGACGATTCCTGCTTTGAAGACCGCTATGCTTCTGCTTACGAACACGGTCGTACTGTAGCTGTGGATGATATTTACCAAGCTGATCTTTCCGAGTGCTACATTAATTTATTAAGTCAATTTCAGGTGCGAGCTAATTTGGTAGTGCCAGTTTTGCAAGGCGAGAAGTTGTGGGGGCTATTGATTGCTCACGAGTGCGCGGGCCCCCGTCACTGGCAGGAAATTGAGGTCGAGTGTCTCAAACAAATTAGCGTGCAGTTGGCGATCGCGATCCAGCAATCAATGCTGTTTGAGCAAGCACAAAGTGAAATTGCCGATCGCAAGCAAGCCGAGTCAGCTTTGCAGGAATCGGAAGTGCGAGAACGTTCAAAAGCGCTAGAGTTAGAAGTAGCTATTAACAAACTCCGAACGACTCAAGCTCAGCTCGTTCAAAATGAAAAAATGGTGAGCTTGGGTCAGTTAGTTGCTGGTGTTGCTCACGAAATTAATAACCCTGTTAGCTTTATTCACGGCAATCTCAATCCGGCTCGCAATTACACTTTAGATTTGCTGGAATTGATTAAAGTTTACCAGCATTACTGTCCTCATCCGCCAGCCCAAGTCTTGGAGAAAATTGATCAAATAGACTTGGATTATATTGCTGAGGATTTCCCGAAATTGTTTAATTCGATGCAAGTAGGAACCGAGCGAATTGTCGAGATTGTGAAATCGTTGCGTAATTTTTCACGATTGGACGAGTCCGCAGGGAAGTCGGTTAACATTCATGAGGGCATTGATAGCACGTTGATGATTTTGCAAAATAGGTTAAAATCTCACAGCAGTCATGGAGAAATTCAGATAGTTAAAGATTACCAACTATTGCCACAAATTGAATGTTTTCCGGGCGAGTTGAATCAGGTATTTATGAATATTTTAATTAATGCGATCGATGCTTTGGAAGAACGGGACAAGCAGCGTTCGATCGAGGAGTGCGATCGACATCCCAGCACGATCGCTATTCGCAGTTATCAGGCGGCTGCCGACTTCGTAGCGGTATCTATTGCGGATAACGGGCGGGGGATGCCGGAGTCAGTGCGATCCAGGCTGTTTGACCCGTTTTTCACGACTAAACCTGTGGGCAAGGGTACGGGTTTGGGATTGTCGATTTCTCACTCGATTATCGTCGATCGCCACGGCGGCAGATTGAGCTGTATTTCGACACCGGGAGAGGGAGCGGAGTTTTTGATTGAAATTCCAGTCCGACCGAATTTAACAACTACAAATTCCAATTTGGGGCAATAAATTAGCAATTGGTAATTGAAATTTGGAAGCGAAAATGGGTAATATCTCACATCTGGCACCCTTCTCAAAAACAGGCAATATGCCTGTTACACACCGAGTAAATTTTCTTGTGTAACAGGCATATTGCCTGTTCCTAAACAAGTAATTGAGAAGACTGCAACATCTCAGTAATATCAAATACCGTAATATCTGAATTATACCCTGCAAGTGAGCATTCTCCTTATATCATGTCCGGTCGATTAACCATGATATGATCGGGAGGAACACCACCCCCATCAAATAAAGAATGCCAAAACG
>NZ_JAUBUE010000080.1:0-14204 GCF_036705305.1 Microcoleus sp. B3-D7
GCTTAAGGAATTGCTAAAAGAAGAACAGAAGGCGATCTCTCAACTGATTGCCCTAATTGACCAACACCTAGATTGATGTACTTCCCTGATAGAAGCCGAGGTGATTCTTCAAAGATGTTATGAGGTGGTCAATAGACACGCCTCTTCATCTTTTTAAGGGCACGAACCTGAAAGTAATCAAAAGTTTTAAACCAAAACCTACAGTGTGTTAATACTTTTAATTTATTATTACGTTGTGGTAACAAAATGAGAATATGGCAGCTCAAAAGTTAACTAAAAAGGAGCGATTTTGAAGGTAACAGGTAAGAACGGCTAACCTTTGTATGCCATGGTATTATAAGCAGTTATAAAAAAATACAGCCGAACGAAGAGTAACGGTGAAGCGGGATTAGTTGTTTCAATTCGCAGGTCGTGACGCTTATTTGATAAAATGATTAGATTGTCGTTTAGTTTTTTTTGCAGCGGGCGACACCTCCCCCAATCTGGGGGTTTTTTCTTTTGAGTTCACTTGCTTTGTGAGCTGTTCTGTGGGTTTTTAAATGCTACCAATCGAGTTATATTTGGAATATGTTGTTTTGATATTTGGCTATCAAATATGGAACTAACCAAATACAGTTGGTGGGGAGAATCCAACGAGCCACCAGAACATCTGAAAACTAAAAAGCAATTGGGTGAATTGGGACTCTCGCCTCTGAAACCTTCAGGCGTTATCCCAACGCGAAAATACGACGTGCTCCTCTACGATATCAACAATCCTGAATGTTGCTTGCCGTCCCAAAAGAAAACCCACCCAAAAGCAATTGGAAAACCTAGCTGCCAACCGCCTCAAAGCTCAAATTAAGCGGGATTATCAAGAGTGGTATCGAGAAGTAAGTTTTGTCGAAAGAGATAGGGTAAGAGCGGTGAAGTGGGCAAGAGAACAGCTTCTTGCTCCTGATGAATGGTTGATTTTGGATACTCAAACTACTGGCTTCGATAATGCAGAGATTGTGGGAATTGCAGTTATTAACTCGCTGGGAGAAGCGCTGCTCAATACACTTGTCAGACCTGCAACTTCTATTCCCGCAGAAGTAACAGATATTCACGAGATAAAGGATGAAGATGTAAAGAATGCACCCATCTTTCCAGAGATTTATCCTTCTGTTGGGTAAGTTATGAAAGATAAGCGAGTGTTATCTATAATTCTGCCTTTGATATCAAAATTTTAAATTACTGCTGCAATTTGCACGGTTTGCCAATTCTCAATTTAAAAGAACGCTCCGAATGCCTTATGGAATGGGCAGCACAGTGGAGGGGAGATTGGAGCAATTATTATAAAGATTATAAATATTTTCCTTTGCCTGATGGAAACCACTGAGCGCTGGGAGATTGCATCGCTGCTATGCGAGCTAATTAAACGCATAGCAGCGGATTCGGATCAAATCAATTGTCCAGTGCCGATTCCTGAAAGTAAGCGTAAATCCAAAAGTCAATGACGCCGTGTTCTTCGGGAGAGAATGCTAACAGTCTGGAAGAAGAAGCTTATGATGAGGCAATTGGAGTTATCCCCAAAACCATGACAAACCCCGAGCCCACTGACTATGCTGCTCTTATCCGCGCTGTGATTCCCAACAGCGAACGAAAGCATCCTGAGTGGCTAGACCCCGGACAACAGCTCTGTTCTCCCAAGTACGGACAAGGCACGGTTATTTCTTGGGTGGGCAACACTCTTATAGTCAAGTTTCCCGGATACTTGATTCCCGTTCAATACAAAAATTGGCAGCAAGCTGTTGAAAGGGGTGAAATCGCCCCTGGGGAAGCATCTAAAACACCAGAATTCTTATCCGAAGCTGAAGAAAACGGTGCAGGTGAAATACAGCCTGCTAGCTTTTGTCAGGTAAGTGCAGCAGAAATTGCCGCTATTCCTCAATTAAAATTTAGAGCGGTCGCGCTTGAGTTAGCTTCACATCTTAGCGCTGTTCGCATTACCCCTCCCGCCTCTGGTTCCTTGTACGCCATTCCCAAAGACTTGCCCTGGCCTTTACAAAATGCTCTTCGGGGATTGGGAATTGAGGAACTCTATTCGCATCAAATTGAAGCCCTAGATTGCCTGCGTCAGGGTGGCGATTTAAGTATTGTGACTCCCACAGCATCGGGGAAAACCCTGTGCTACAACCTCGCAATTCTCGAAGATTGTCTGAAGAATCCCCAAACCTCCGCGCTCTATATTTTTCCGCTAAAAGCTCTAGCTTTCGATCAGTTTCGCAAACTCCAGCGCATTGTCGAAACCTTTCCTCAAGAACAGCGGGTAAAAGTTGGACAAATGACAGGCGATACTCCCTACACCGAACGTTTGAAACTCTTTGTACCTCATCTCCCCAATATTTTAGGGGTCAGTCCCGACTTGCTGCACTATCAATTATCCAAGATTCCGCGCGTCTCGCAATGGGAACCCTGGCGAGAATTTCTGCGACGATTGCGTTGGGTAGTTATTGATGAAAGCCACTCGTATACAGGCGCTTTTGGTGCTCATTTTACTAACCTAATGCGCCGTTTGCGTAGGGCGGTTGACAGCGTGGGAGGCAACAGCAGCCAGCTCCAATTTATTTGTTCTTCAGCTACAATTGGCAACCCGCGAGACATGGCAATGAGATTTAGCGGTAGAATGTCTCAACCCGACCAATTGCATTTAATTGAAAGTAGCGGAGCGGGGAGTGCTGGAAGAACTGTTCTGTCTTTGGCTCCTAGCGACACAGCGAATTCCGATGCTTGCAAGATTGTGTTATCTTGGCTGCAACAAGACTTAAGCGGAATTGTGTTTTGCAATAGTAGAGGAGCCGTTAAGAAGCTGGTAGATTTAATTCAAAAAGAAAGTACGCGACACGGAAATAGTTATTTAGCACAAAAAGTAACGGCTTTTTACGGCTCGTTGAAAAGCGAGCGTCGCCAAAACATTATCAACCAACTGCAAAGAGGAAAACTTAAAGTAATTATTTCCACATCAGCACTAGAAGCGGGTTTGGATTTACCGGAATTAGATTGCTGTTTGGTGAAGGGATATCCCGGTTCTATTATGTCCTTTCGTCAACGCCTGGGGCGTGCCGGGAGAATCAATCCGGGATTAGTAATCTTTTTGCCAGTTTCCCAAAGTTCCCTCGATTATTATTACGGTAAGCATCCCGAGCAATTGCTATCAGGAGAAGTAGAAAGCGCCGCCTTTAATCCCAATTATCCTACCATTGTGAGCAAACACATTGAATGTTGCTGCGTCGAAAGCGGTTTGCCTGCTGTTGAGGTAGAAAGCCGATTTGATGCTGTGGGAGGTGCGGTTGCGGAGGAACTGCTGGATCAAGATAGACTCTTCCTATCTCCCAATAGTACGCTCCGAGGGTGGGGAGAACCTCATGGGCGAGTCAATATTAGAGGCAACGCTATAGATGCTGTTGAATTAATTGATGAGAACACGGGAGAATCCTTTGAAGAAATGTCGCGCGACATTGCCTATCGAGAAGTATTTTCCGGTGCAATTTATACGGCTTTTGACGAAAGCAACCGTTTAGTTACTTATCGGTGTCAGAGCCTAGATATCGACCAGAACAAAGCAATCCTCCAACCCTTTGAAGAAGACCCCAGCTTGTTTACGGAACCTGATTTAGACCTGCAAATCAAACTTTTAGAAAACCTAGAAGAGTCCCACATTATCCCTACCAGTTTACCAGAAGCAAGGTTGAGGTTAACTTGGGGATGGGGCGAGATTACATCAGAAGTAACGGGCTACAAACTTTGTAAAAGAGAATACCGACCAACTTGCACTAATGTCAAATGTCGCCACCACCAACAGCCCCTTGAAGGTAAAATATGTACGTCTTGTGGTCGGAATTTGAAATCGATTGAAATGAATACACTTATTAAATCAGTCTCGTTCAATCCGCCCTATCAAATACAGTACCAAGCTCCCGTTGTTAAAGTCGAAGTAAATCCCCCTCTGATTGCAGCAATTACAGGTGAAATTGACCGCCACAAAGCTAGTGCAAGAACTCAATATGGAAATGATATTCCTCAAGAGTTAAAGGGTTTGTTTGGGGGCAATGCAGTTATGGTTGCCCTGCACAGTATGGCTCATCAAATTCAATTAGCAGTTCCCCTCGTCGTGCTTTCATCTACTCGCGATGTGAACTGTACAGTAGAACGAGATGATTCGGGTATCGTCGCCTATTTTTTTGATACCACAGATGGGGGAAATGGAGCATCTGAAGAAATCGGGAAGCAGTTACCGTTATTCGCTGCTAAAGCCATGTCTCTTGCCTTAACTTGCGAATGCTCTGACGGATGCCCTAAATGCTTGATTCAGATTGGCTGTCCCCAGCAAAACCATGGACTGCACAAGAAAGTCGGTCTGTTTCTGCTAGAAGCAATAGCTACAAATTCTTCAATTTAACAGCCGATAAATTGTCCCGTCCCTATTCCCCAGAAGAATCGATGAGCTCCCAATCAATACCATCATCGGAGAACAGAGATAACTGCCCTGGAGATACGTTAGACTGACCCCTATTGTGGTACGAAAGATGGCACGCAGTACACAGGGCGACTAAGTTTTCGAGACGGTTATCCTCTGGTATCCGATTGCGGTGGTGCACCGCCAAAGTCAAAGCACACCGTTCGGATTTAGTTAAACCGCTTTGTTTACCGGGTCTGAGGCATTGTTGATGGCACTTAGCGCAGCGCCACCCCGCATTTTCCTTGATTGATAGCGCAATCTCAGACCAATTATCGGGATACCTCTTTGGTTTAGGCATAATAATTGTAAACGCTCATCTTTCTCTAGTATGGCGAGATCTTTTGTTGCCATTACTCAGAATACCGCCTCATCTAGACCTAAAAGATCTCGCATTCGGGGAGTTTGGCCAGGGCGGGGCGGGTTGGGGTTTTGGTTTGGGTTTTTAGTAATGTTAGGGGTGAGGAAGTTCACAGCCTCAGTGGCTGCTCACGGCATCTCTCAATCAGGAGGCAAAAGGGATGGATCAGGCAACTTTAAGGCAAATGGCGATGGCTACGTTTTCACAAGTTGGCATTCAATTGGATGAAGCTAACGTCAAGGCGGAGATTGACGATAACTGGTTTCTTGGTGGTAGTGAGCCAACCAATCAACTTTACTTTGTGCATTTGCTAGTTGACGGACAAGGGCGGGAAGAACCGGGGCTACATGGTTGGGTAGAGTTCAATTGGAAAGGAGAGGTGCTCCCGTTGGGAGCTGCTGGAACAGGATGAATATGGTAAGCAAGAAATTGCCAGCAGCAATGATGGGATTGAGTACAGCCGCATGAATCCCCCTATCCGTAAGCCCATGCCCATTCGCTATCGACCGCTCTTACCCCCTGCCAGCCTCACGCCATAAGGGCGGTAGTTAGTGCATATCGCCATGCCCCAGCGAGTCTCCATCAGCCACCATTTCTGAGAGAAATGTCAGGGGATTGCTCATATCAGCAGCGAAACCAAGGATGGCGCGATCTCGATGTTCGTAGACTAAATCTCCCTGAGCATTAAATAAGAAAGTTGCGCCTCGTTGAGTGAGATAAGCAGCATTTGGAACATAGGTTTTCCAATTACTCAGCACTTCTCCCATATTCCGCAGTCGCATAGTTGCCAATTCAAATGGACGTTGAAAACCCTTGCCGCCGGCCCACCGGAAAGTAGAGCCTTTGAGGGGTGGAAGAGGAAAAGCCTGGATAATTTCATCATCACCAATTAATTGAGGTGCTCTTGCGTCGCCTCGATATCCTCTCCATACTTCTGCCAGAGTGCCAGGGCTACCAATTCCGGAACACATGAACAATAGATTGAGGTAAGCATTCATAGCCGCCGATAAACCGGGTAGTTTTAACGATAAACCTGGATACAGGTCAAGTTGTTGGTGCAGTTGACCAGCGGGATCTACAAACAAACAGTCGGTCGGAAATCCTGTATAACTACAGAATCGCTGACCCGATGAGAGTGAGCCAATTCCCACAGCTCGGATTGCTATCCCTTGTGCTTCCAGCCGTTGAGCGTCCCGCCGCAACCACCAAGCATATTCAAGGCTGTCGAAATCTCCCAATTGTGGCAAAAGCACCACCAATTGCCTCATAGAGGATTCGCAACCGCTCAAGATGGGTAAAACTGCTCCATCACTCACCCGTTGGCGTTCGGTTTGGCTCAAGAGGGTATGGATATTCATCGGCTAATTATCTATTGAGGAATTGGGAAAGTAGAAAATCATCAGTTGTTGGACAGATGCTTTACTCACATCAAATCGGGCGGCTACTTTCGGAATTGATGTATCACCTGGTTGAGATGCTTTAACTATCGCGCTTGAGCTGGCAGGGTCTGTCTACCTGTGCTACTTTAGCTCATATGAGCCGCTGATGTCCGGCGATCGCCAATGCTCTCTCCGCGAGAGCAGACTCAATGAAATTGGTGCCGACAAGCGTGAAATATTTTGACAGACTAACTGGAATCAGCGTCAGTTCACGGCATTTGTAGCTAACTTTTCGCTCGGCTTTCCCAGATAAAGAATACCGAGAGCAATGGTCGCTCCCGGTATCAGCTTTTCCAGTTTCGTTGTTGCTAAGTAAATCCAATCAGGCTCAATGAAAGGAAAATTTGCCTCATTCAATTAAGCACAGCTTTCTGCGTACTGAGTTCACCACTAAACACGCTTGCCCCATTGTTATTGGTTAGCCTGTTCCAAAGCGGGATTTGTTGAAGCTCCAGCAATTTCGGCCAAATTAATCTTGACGACTTTATTGCGGGCTTCCGTCACTTTGGGCAGAGTTAGCGTTAGAATGCCATCTTTGTATTCAGCTTGCACAGAGTCGTTTTGAATGTGTGCGGGCAAGGGAAGCGTCCGGTGGAATTTGCCGTAGCGGAATTCTGAGCGGACGTAGCGGGGTTTTTCTTCTGTGTTTTCGTAGCGGCGTTCGCCAGAAATAGAAATTGCTTCGCGGGTGACTTGAACGTCAATGTCTTTGGGGTCAATTCCAGGCAGTTGCGCTTTTAATACGAAATTGTCCCCAGCATCAGCCAATTCCAGAGCTGGCATCCAAGCGGCTTCTGAGTTATCTCTCGTTGCTGCCCGTTGGTCAAATACTTTATCGAGTTGCTCGCGGATGGTTTCAATTTCCGTGAATGGTTGCCAGTAGCGCATCAACATAATCTGTCACCTCAAAGATTGGTAATGCTTTATAAGTTTGTTTGGGTTGAAGCTCATTGCTTACAGTTATTATGATGCCGTTTTATAAGCAGAAAGAACAGTCAGGAGAACCCTACTCTGTTGGTCGTATTTGCCCGAATAAGTGCGAAACAATCGGGATACTTCGCCTTGAAGAAAACCGTACAAAGCTATTCCTAGAAACCGAAAATGCTGTGTCAACGCCATGATGAGCCAGCCGAGCGAACTCTGCACGGCGCGAGCGGGGGAAGTATCGCTGGTGTTAACCGTACCAAAAGCACGGTGCGGGTGATGTGTAGCAGGGTATGCACTTGATGAGTGGGAAAAACAAAATAACATACTAAGTAAACCTGACTTAATTTACTACACTTCACGGTCGGCGATTGCTTCCCTTTCCCAAAATACGGCCACCAGAATCTCGGCACTAATTGCCAAGGTTCCCCCGTCTGTTTTGCCTAACATAGAGGTAGAGTTAGGCACAACGGCGTTAGTCCAAGCCTCACTCAGATTGACTCATCTAGCCAGGACACCTGGGCTTCTAGCTTGTCACAACACTGGCGCACTAGACGCAAACCCTCATCTAATGGAAGTTGATCGCTTGTTGGGGGAAATTCTTGCAATATTTCGGCTTCTATCGTCTAATAGCGCTCCAGGTCTTTGATCGGTTGTGCCAGAAAATTTGCTTTTTCACCAGCATCTCCCATAGCAAATTGCAAAATTGAATCCACGTACACCTTAACCTTGGGATTTTTGACTCCCTCTGTAGCTGAGGCATAGAGTAATTCACCATTGAGATATGCAAAATCTGATACATATAGGCGATCGCCTACTAATTCAAATATCTGCATTCCTTTAGCGGGTCTTACTGTTAAGTTCTCGCGTCTGACTCGATTAGCCGCATTTTCTAGCAATATAATTACAGCTAAAATTACGCTGGGATAGTTACTGTCTTAGCTAGGTTCCTCTGAGACTTTTACGACCAGTTTTCCCTTCTTGTTGCCGTCGAAAAGTTTTAGGATTGCTTTCGGTGCATTTTCCAAGCCCTCGATAACCTCCAGAGCATATTTAATTTTTCCCTGATTGAGCCACTGTCCGAGGTCGCTTATTGCTTCTGACCATCGGGGAATATAATCGAGGATAATAAACCCCTGCACGCGAACACGCTTCATCAGAATCTGGCTGTAATTATAAGGACCGGGAACAGGCTCTGTTGCATTATAAGTTGAGATTAAACCGCATAGAGGAATACGTGCGTGCAGATTAATTTTGGTCAGCACGGCATCAAGAATAGAACCACCAACATTATCGAAATAAACATCAATTCCGTTGGGACAGGCTTGAGCGATCGCGCCTTCCAAATCAACGGTTTTATAGTTAATCGCTGCATCAAACCCAAGTTCTTCAACAAGCCAGCGGCATTTCTCATCAGAGCCAGTTATACCCACTACACGACAACCTTTAATCTTGGCAATTTGTCCAACAATGGAACCAACTGCTCCTGCTGCTGCTGACACGACCACAGTTTCTCCAACTTTTGGCTGTCCAATATCCAAAAGCCCAAAATAAGCCGTGCAACCCGTAGCTCCTAGGGGTCCCATGAATGCGGTGAGCGGACAGGGCAAAGGGTCAGGTAGTTGCGTGAGAGAAAAGCCGCTGTTCCCTTCAGCAATCGCATAATCTTGCCAACCCAGCAGACCCGAAACCAGATCTCCCTGTTTAAAATTTTGATTCAAAGACTCTTCAACCACACCGATAATACCACCGCGCATGACTTCCCCCATTTCAACGGGAGGCATATACTGCTCCATGTCGCTCATCCAAATGCGATTGGTAGGGTCTAGCGAAAGATATATAGACCGTACCAAAACTTCACCCTCTTTAGGGCTGGGGATTGGTTCTTCCCGATACTCAAAATCGCTTTCCTTTATGTCACCAACAGGACGAGATGCCAAGCGTAACTGCCGATTTATCCCTGTTTTCATAGCTTTATTCTTGAGTAGTCCTAGATCCCTGATTTACAAAAACGAGATGCTCCCCTGCCAGATTACCAGGCAGGATGAATTGCCAACCCAAATTCTGCCACAGCACGGTACAACATGGATCGCTGACGATTTTTGAGCGCCCGCTTCTAATTGTGCATTAGCAATCGCGCCTACTGTTGAGTAGAGAAATCCGGAGTGTTTGTCGGCTGAGTGCTGTTAGGGGTTGGGGTTGTGCCAGTTTGATAGTAAACGCCGCGATACTTCAGGCTAACCCTTGGTTGCAGCACTGGCGGCTTTTTCAAATTGCTTCATCTCCCATCTAAGTTGTAGCTCGCACCTTCGAGTTCCCACAATTCCTCAGATGCGGCGTTGGGGTTTTCTTGAAAGTCGGGGCAAGTGTCGGTGTCTGAGCCTGTGGGGTGAACGGCACAAACTAAGTAAGGATTGCACGCGTAGAGAAGACATCGATGGCTCCGCCCCGGCGGATGGAGCCTACGCATTCGGGGAATTGGGGCATGGTAGGCGGGTTGGAGTTTTGCTTTGAGTTTAGTTTCTCCCAGAATCTGGTAGCCTGAAAAAAAGAATTGCTATTTTTCGATAGCGCTGGCGATGTTTCTAAGTTCTTTCTCAATGCGGTCATATCCATTGCCCCAAATGATATTTGGTCCTAATTGACGAGCGATATCAACTTCAAAACTTTGTTGATACGTGCGGTTTGCCATATCCGAATAAGTTAAGTTGATCTCGAATGGAGGCAAAATTTTCTGCCTGCCGAATGTATTTTCATATTCATAAATATCAAAAAACAAAGGAAATTTCTCGCAAATAATAGGAATCTGTAGAGAAAGTTTTTCCTCAAAATTTGAATGTAGTATTTTGGGTGGCGCGTCAATTTTAATAGAAACATTAATTGCAGCGGCCGCGTTCAACGCAACGATACCGAGTTGAATAACTCCACTATTTCCCGGCTTCACGCGGACAAGATGGCTGAGTAAAGGTGTTCTCAATCCCCGCCGAGCGTGAATAGCTTCGACAATAAAGTGATTTGCCGGAAGAGTATGCGCTCCAGCCCTAATGTAGTAACGGTGGTCGTTAGCCATGTGCGGGCCTATTTCGCTTTCACCAAAGCCAATTAGAAATACACCCTTTCCCGGTTCAATATTACAACCGGAGCCATTATCTTCAATACTGTGTACCGCATAAGCCGATTTAGGTGTCACCTGTGAAATTACCTGATCGATCCAATCCCGTCGCGACTGCCGCCCCACGTTAAGAGATATTCCTCCATCAGGCTGACCGTTCCCATCTACTCCTGCAACAAACAATCCACCCCCGCTATTCCAAAACCCCGAAGCAGCCTTGGCAATTTTATCGCCGAGCCCTTCATTTTTAATTGCACTGCTTTTGTACTCGTGTTGGTCATCTTCGGCAGAAGGTAGAAACTCTGATAAATCTAGGTCTTCGAGTTTGAGAATATCGTTAGGCTTTGTCGGGTCAAACATTCAAGGTACTTTGAGGATAAAATGAACAAATTCAACCAGCTAGCGTAGCTGTAGGAGCGATCGCACTTCTGGTCAGTTAATCCCATCTGGCAAGTACAAATCATCACCTGGAAGCCGCCGTTCGATAACCTCTTTTCGGTTCTCCAACATAACCGACTCAACGAATTCACCAAACCGCACATTGTACTCTCTTTCAGTACGTTTGATGCTGAATGCTGCATCAGCCCGCCGTTCGATGGATTCTGCCATGCTGGCTTGAACTAAAGCTTGAGCTTTTACGTTGCCTTTGGTTGCTTCATTGAGCCAATATGCTGTAGCTAATGCAATGGGAATGGGCTTGATTAATTGAGCGTTACCTTCCACTGGAATGCTTTGAGCTTGCGTAAAATTGTATCCGCCAAAAGGCAAAGCTAAAGCCGATTTCCCAGTGAGAAACTTAGTTAATGCGCTACCCTTCTTATCCACCGCATTCATAACTCCAATCGCATCGACTTTGTAGCCGCCGTCGGGTAACTGGTAAACATGAAGCCCAATTGCACCTAAAAGGATGGTGGCGGAAATAGCTTTAACTGTCATTTCTTAGTTCAAATAAATTACAATTGCCAGAGATTAGCCGGCTTTTGACTAATTAATCAACGATATCTCTGAGCAAATAATTTAGTTTGCGGACTACCGAACCTAGCAAGTAGTGTTTGCTCTACATAGAACAATCCACCGTTGAGAGCGATGACTTAGAACTTCGTATTGGCTGTCCTAGGTCGCAGAACTTCGACATTCAGCTCTAGTTTTTCTCCCAGCTACAAAGAATGTAGGGTGTGGTCTGCCACATCGTCCCCTGTTTCGGGATGGACGAGAATATCTAACCCCTCGTGGTGGAGCATCAACCAAGGAACGACTGTGCCAAACTCCGAGGGTAAAAACGCAACTTGATACATGGCTTGAGGGTGGGGCCCAATGGGTTTGTCGTGCCAACGCCCTAGCTGCACCTCAAACTGAGTCAATCCTTCGCGTACACGCGCAGCAGCATCACGGCGATCGGTGTCAAAGTAAATATGTGCGTGAAAACCAACAATTTTGATGGTGTCTGCTTTCATGATTTTTAGTGGGTTATTGAGCCAGCACCTGCACAAAACGACTGTTAACTTCAGGCGAACCTGGTGAACGCCACTTCGGGGTGTGGGTTGCGGGTGTTAGCGCGAAGCAGCGATAGCACTCTTCGGGATTTGGGGTGGGGCATGGGTTGGCTGTTGGTCGGTGTTTTGGTGGCGATTGCGGATAAAACAGCAATTTACCGCACTCCTGATGTGGCTAAGGCTGACCGCAAGCCGATGGTGCTTAAAAAATCGAGGATTTCTTGCGGGAGTTAGGGTTACAAGCGACCATTGTGCAGAAGTCATCGCATCGCTCTTTTCCATCATGCAGCATCCTGTACCACTTGTGGATACGCAGAGAGGCGGATTTGACAGCGTTAGAAAAACTTTTTAAACAGTAGAGTACAGGCAATTGATAATTTCTAAGAGGACAGAAGAATTAGTTACACCGTCAGGGGATTGCCGTGATTCCTTTAGAAAAAGTTCTGCACCTAGCCAAAAGTTCAGATGGCTCACCCAACCTAAAGTCAGTTTATGGTTCATCTTTTGTATGGGCTGAAAACTAAACAATGAGTTAGTATCTTCCTTGGGTTTATTCCTGTAAAGTTATTTTGTCAAGAAACTTCAAGCAGAAATAGTCTAAAGGCTTGTTGGTTAATTGAAAACTTGAACAGCTTATAAATTGGAGGCATTTTATGTCCTATACAGTCACCACAAAAATGAAGGACTCACTTTTTCTAACTACATTTATAGGGTTTATTGGATTTAGCTGTTTCTTATCTATATCTAAGCTTGTCTTAGCTGGAGCGCCCGCATGTAATGAATACTTCGATGGATGGCAATATCTTTGTCAAAAAAAAGGTGAGGCTCGTCAGGATACAATTGGAATTGTTAACAAAAGTGACAAGACTGTTTGGTTTTATGTTAAACAAGTATTGACAGATTCTAATTGCAATATGAATTTACCAATGCAGCAGGAATCAAAGAGGCATGAACTCAAGGCGGGTGATTCAAAAGCTTTTAATTTTTATGACACTAAAAAAGGTCAATGTAGACAAATTTTAGTTTATAATTGTGAAACGGCAAATGAAATAGGTCGTGCTATCCAATGTCCTAAATATTTAAAAATAAATCCCTAAAGCGGACTAGGTAAAAATTTCTTGTGGGGTAAGGATTCAGGTAAAAATAGTTCCGCAGAGAGCCGAACAATAGGGTAATGTAGTCAGATGAGCGAAAAGTCAGAGTTATCAGCAGCACTAAAATTAGAAATGGTTGACCAGTTGAGCCGTGAGGATCTGGTCAAAATTGTGCTCACCCAACAGAAGCTGATTGAAAAATTACAACAAAAGCTCGAAAAGCTCCAAGAGAGACAGCCCAGTAATAGTAAAACATCATCAAAACCACCATCGAGCGATCTGATACAGAAATCAGAGACAGCCAAAGTTGACAATTCAAAAGAGTCAGAGTCAGAGTCGGAGTCCCAACCTGCATCGCAAACCAGGAGGACAGCCGGGACATATCGGTAAAACCCGAAAAGGATTTGGGCGAGTAGATAGATATCAAATCAGCACTCCTGAGTATTGTGAGCATTGTGGTAGCCCTGAATTAAGTGATGCGATTGGTTTGAGCTCGCAGCAGGTAGCCTGTGCCGGTGGCCTTACCTATTGAAGTGGTGGAATATCAACGAGTCAAATGTCAATGTAATGAATGTGGAGCAATGGTGATGGGTGCACCAGCATTAGGGATAGTTCCAGGACAAGATTTAAGCATCGACCTACAAGCATTATTGGTATGGTTAGGTAATTATGGGCACATATCCTATGAAAAACAACAAGAGTTCCTGCGCGAACTAGGTGGAATCGAAATTGGGATAGGTCCAGGACAAGCAACAAACGCGCGGGTAGCTGATACTGTAAAGCCTGCCGTTGAAGAGCTATGGCAATGGGCACGCCGACAAGCTTTCCGTCCATGTGGATGAAACTCCGTGGTGTGTTAAGGGAGTCAAAGAATGGTTATGGACAGCTACGGGTCAAGATTTTTGCCTGTTTCATGCCGCAGACACTCGCAGTAGAGCCGAATTAGAGACAATGCTGGGGAACGAGGCAAGCTGGTGTGTTGAGTTCCGATGATTTTAGCGTCTATAACGGTGTGATTGTGGGAGGGCAGCAGAAATGTTTAGCCCATCTACGGCGACATTTTAAGAAAGTTTTGCATATGGGCCACGGTAATAACACTGTCGTCGCTTCTGCATTTTTGGAATTAATTGATGAGGCATTTCGACAACATCGAATTCAGGGCGGGAACACCCCCAAGAGCTTGATTATCACACTTGGGCAAGGGACTTTAAGACCAGGTTGGCAGAATTGTTATAGTCATTTCAAATAAGTATGAGACACTCTTTCTGCACAATAAGCACGAATAACTTCATCAAGAGATGTGCCAG
>NZ_JAUBUE010000081.1:0-13545 GCF_036705305.1 Microcoleus sp. B3-D7
CTTGATGGACAGCAATGCTTTCGTGCTTTTCATTCTTTTGAGGATGAGGACTCGCCAGACTGGGACTGCCCAAAAGCGATGCAATTTAACTATCTGCACTATTGCGCGGAAGTCCTGGGGGTTAAAAATAAGCAATTACAGTCGGAGGTTGAAAGCCTCAAAGCTCAGTTAAAATCCTTCCGCAAACAAAGACTCAAAGTGCTTTGAACCCTATAAGCTAAAAAGTATGGATCTACTTTCTTGCATCAAATCTGTCGAGGACGAGTTCTCCCTTATTTCGGAGATGGGACTCCCTTGCGTATTTGAGGGGCAACAGATTAGACGAGACTGGAAAAAACACAGGACTTTTTGGACTATAGTCATTCATAAACTGGGACGCGCCATTAAGAAGAACATCAAAGCGATGCTTCGGATTTTTGTTGGAACCCACTTTTTTGAGCTGTTAGTCGAGATTTTCTCTTGGGTCATAGACGCGCCTACAACTCCTGACACTGACCTTTGCAAGATTGAGTCCAATCGTGACCCCCCGCCAGTCTTTATTCCTCTTCCCAAGATTGAATCGCATGGTTGCGCTCGTAGCGACCTAACCATCCGCTCGCTTATTTTCTAGCGGGGCGGTTCCACTCGTGTTTTAAGCTTTTTAATTCTACGTAAACGCCAAAAAACTGCTGCTTCTAATTGGAACCTAGCTTGCAGCAGTCTTTGGAATTCAGGCCGAAGGGGCCATCCACTTACCATGAATATTAACTCAGATAACGGACAAAGCACAAGCCGTGCACTTCTTCGTGCATCCAAAACCAGCCCTTGCCCCCACTGTGGCAAACCAGATTGGTGCTACTTTATTGGGGAACTTTCAGTATGTAACCGCGAACAGCCACCCGCTACGGGCTGGGAAGCTACATCGAAAGCCGATAAGGATGGCAAAACTTACTATGCTCCTATCCAACAAAAAAAAGCTATTCGCCCGCGTGGTACTCGTGACTGGTACTATCCCGCCCGCGACGGCTCCCCCCTTGTTCGCGTTGTTCGGTTTGATGACGGCAAAGGTACTAAGGCTAATTGGACTCAAATGAGTTGGGGTAAGTGCAAGAGTTCGCGACAGATGGGCTGGATAGGAGGTATTGAAGGGGTAGCGCGGGAAAATATCCCTATTTACCGCTATGCAGAGGTCAAAAAAGCGATCGCAAATAACGAGCTTATTTTCATCGTTGAGGGGGAATCTTGCGCCGATATACTTTGGGGCTTGGGTTTGGCCGCTACCTGCAACATTGGTGGCTCTAGCAAGTGGCGAAACACTGACACAAGCGATTTAGAGGGTGCGAGCGTTGTCATCGTCCCCGATCGCGATAAACCAGGAATCAAACACGCTGAGCTATTGCATCAAGAATTCCCCGGCGCGCTCTGGCTTTATCCTTTCCCTGAATCTAAAGCCTGGGAAAACCTACCCGAAAGTAAAGGGCTAGACATTGCGGACTGGGTGGAACATCACAAGCTAACTGCTGAGGATATCAAAGTGGTGATCCGAGACAAGAAAACTTTTGAAACTTCCCGGCAGGTACAAAAAGTTGTTACTCATCCAAAATTTGAAGTCCCTAACCTCTCCGACCTAGCGGCCAAAATTGATGAACTGCTCAACTCCGACTTAAGAAGGTCACAGCTTCAAATTAAAATCTCAGAGCTGGCTCAAACTTACCGACTTACTCCGGCACAAGTTCAGAAAATTTACCGCACTCGCGAGCAAGAGCTGGAACAAGAGTTAGAGCAAGAAGATACAGGGGCCGAAGTTGCTCGTCTGCTTTCTGCCCAAAAATCACAGATTGAATTATCCGAAATTCTTCCCCCTGGATTAGCAGCCCCCATTGAAAAACTAGCGGCAAAGCTCAATCTAAAAACTGAGTGCTACTTGGCCGCCCTCCTCACCCAAGTTTCAAGCCTGTTCAAGGTTGGCTCAGAAGTCTTGCTCCGGCGCGATACTGACTACCGCTGCACTCCTAATTATTTCGCTGGCATCGTCGCTGAGTCATCCCAGAAAAAATCCCCCATCATGCGGGCAATGATAGATCGACCAATGCAATCGCTACGGGACAAGGCTCGGAAGGAATATCAGAAGGCTCTCGCAGACTATGAGGAAGAATACAGGCAGTGGAAGGCAGCCAAAGGGGACAACAAGGGATTACCACCTAAAGAACCTCGACCTAGGCTCTACTCGTTTTCTAAGTCCACAGGTGAAGGCATTTTGTATCAAGTTGCTGAGTTCCCCGACCAAGCCTTGATGTATCGCTGCGATGAACTTGCCAGCCTCTTTAAGTCCGCAAACCAATATCGAGGGGGTAAAGGTAGTGATGATGAGGACTTGCTCGAATTTTGGAACGGTACAGGCAGCACAGTTCTACGGGCTTCTGGAACTAAAGCAGACTTAGACGGGTTGCTACTGAGCGTTTTTGGAACCATTCAGCCCGACGTGTTGGCAGCTTTGCTGAAAGATTGCAGCGACTCTAACGGGAAATTCGCCCGTTTCGATTTTGTGTTTCAGCCTTTGGCCGCTTCTAAGCTCTCTGAGGATGATAGTGGCGGTTTTGACATTACGCCGATGCTGAGTGTTCTGTACACGAAAATAGATTCGCTGCCAGCTTTGAAAATGGAACTAAGCCCCGATGCCAAGAGACTCTTCACTGCTTTCTACAACGCAATGGAAGACAGACGGATTGCTGAACCAAAACAGGGTATTCGGGCAATGGTCGGCAAAATGCCTGAGAAGGTAGGCAAGATGGCCACTATCATTTACGTTCTGACCTGCGCTTTTAATGGTGTTGAGCTTAATTCTTTAATACCTAAGTTCGCGGTGGAAGCGGCGATAAAGTTTGTCAAATTTAGCTCTGACCAGATTGCCAGTCTCTACGCTGAGTTCTCTGACCGTCAAGCCTTGGCTCCTAGTTTGGTGAAAATTGTTCTCCTAGCAGAGCGCAAAGGAGGAACGGTTTCAACTCGTGAAGTTCAACGCACTTTTTCGTCTAACCATAAAACTATTTCGGTTCAGCAGGTTCGAGATTGGTTCGCGGAACTTGAATCTATGAATTATGGAACTGTCAGCACTTTCAAGAAAACTGTTTCCTTCTCTCTACTGACACCGACAGTTCCGACAGTAACCTCAAACCAAGATATATCAAGGGTTAAAGGCACTGACAGTGAGCCTAATACAGTTCCGACAGTTCTGACAGTAAATCCGCCAACTGTCAGTAATTGTCAGACAACTGTCAGTAACTATGGCCGACAGTTGGAATCTTTGTCTAATAAGGCTTTGAGGTCTACTGTCGGAAGTGTCGGCCATAATTTCGCACCTTTTGAAAAATCAGAAAACTTATTGCTGAGCTCTGACCATCCTCAGGTCCTAAAATCAGTCGCTATCTCCAAAGGATTTGAGGTCGGTGATCGAGTAGAAATTACGCTAAGGAGCGATTACCAGGGGCAAAAGGGCGAGATTGTTGGTATTTCGTATGGGGCAAAGGAAATCGACTACTACGTGAAGGTTGAGAACGAGAAGATACTCATTCCCGTTCCCGTCGGTGCAGATAGTTTCCCTTACTTGAGGAAGCTGACCGACTAAGTTCTAGGTCAGGATAGATTCATATCCTGACGTAGCGGCGCTGCATTCAACTTCTAGGCGGGGAAATATCGCTATCCCCGCCTAGAACAAGGTTTTGGAGGGAGTTGGAAAATTGGGGTTATCCTCGCTTAAATCTCTAGCGGGATTTTTTCGACGGGCTGTTAAGTCTTTGCCAACGTGAAAAAATTTAGAAGACCGTCGGAAAAATAGCCGCCTGCCCGTCCGGCTAAGGACATCAAAAACCATGTGTCACGCGCTTGAGACTATTTGATGACCTTGGCTATTCTAGGCTCTGGCTCAGGATATGCTCCTATCCTGACATAGTGGCGGTGCTTTCAAGTCCCAGGCTGGGAAATTGGACTAGCTCGGTCTAGCTCTGCTCCTGGTAACTTTAACTTCTTCCTGCCTTAACACTAAGCAGGTTAGTGCCTAAAATTGAAAAAAATATAAAAGGGGTGGCTATGTTTGATCGCACTCAATGGGTTTTGACCGTTATGTTGATCGTACTTTCGGTTCAGCTAAGTCAGCCAGTGGCAGTAGCTGTACCCGTTGGCAAAGTCGTACAAATATCACAAACTAACAGTAACGAAGCTGCTAAAAAAGTATTTGAAGAGGCAAAAAAACTTTACCAGCAAGGAACAGGGGACTCAAAAAGAAGTGCGATCATCAAGTTGGAAGAAGCCTTAAAGCTGTATCGAGAAGCAGGCGATCACTCAGGGGAAGTGAACACCCTCACCTGGCTCGGCGTTATTTACTCAGAATTGGGAGAAAAACAGAAAGCTCTAGAGTATTATAGCCAGTTGCTTCCCCTGAGTCGGGCAGTAGGCGATCGGGGTGGGGAAGCTGCCATCCTCACCAGCATCGGCGTTATTTACTCAGAATTGGGAGAAAAACAGAAAGCGCTAGAGTATTATAGCCAGTCGCTTCCCCTGAGTCGGGCAGTAGGCAATCGGGGTGGGGAAGCTGCCATCCTCACTAGAATCGGCTTAGTCTACTCAGAATTGGGAGAAAAACAGAAAGCGCTAGAGTATTACAGCCAGTCGCTTCCCTTGAGTCGGGCAGTAGGTGATCGGCGTAAGGAAGCTGCCATCCTCAACAACATCGGCTTAGTCTACTTAGAATTGGGAGAACAACAGAAAGCGTTAGAGTATTACAACCAGTCGCTTCCCCTGAGTCGGGCAGTAGGCAATCGGGGTGGGGAAGCTGCCATCCTCAATGGCATCGGCAGTGTCTACTCAGCATTGGGAGAACAACAGAAAGCGCTAGAGTATTATAGCCAGTCGCTTTCCCTGAGACGGGCAGTTGGTAATCGCGCTGGGGAAGTTAACACCCTCAACAACATCGGCTTAGTCTACTCAGCATTGGGAGAACAACAGAAAGCGCTAGAGTATTACAGCCAGTCGCTTCCCCTGAGTCGGGCAGTAGGTGATCGGGGTAGGGAAGCTGCCATCCTCAACAACATTGGCAGTGTCTACGTAGAATTGGGAGAACAACAGAAAGCGCTAGAGTATTATAGCCAGTCGCTTCCCCTGAGTCGGGCAGTAGGCAATCGGGGTGGGGAAGCTGTCATCCTTGGCAGCATGGCTTCTGCCAAACGCGCTCAAAACAATCTTATCGAAGCCCTCAACGACATTGAATCTTCTATCAAAATTATCGAAAGCCTCCGCACCAAAATTGCCAGCCCTGAACTCCGCAGCTCATACTTTGCCACAGTACAAGACCACTACGAACTCTACATTGATTTGTTAATGCAACTGCATAAAACTAATCCTAAATCCGGTTACGATACAAAAGCCTTAGAGGCTAGCGAACGTTCGAGAGCTCGCAGCCTTCTCGAACTTCTTCAAGAAAGTAACGCCAACATTCGCGAAGGTATTTCCCCCGATTTACTGCAACAAGAAAAGAGCCTGCAAAACCAACTCGATGCCATTGAAAAGCAGCGCATCGAAACAATCAGCAGCCCCAATCCCAATCCAACAAAAATCGCTGAAATCGACAAACAACGCTTCGCACTTTTGGAACAATATCAGCAACTTCAAACCAAAATTCGTACCGCCAGCCCCCGCTACGCTGCCCTCACCCAACCCCAACCTTTAACACTGCCAGAAATTCAGAAACAGATTCTCGATGACAACACTATTTTATTGCAATATTTCCTTGGCACAAACCGCAGTTATTTGTGGGTTGTGACATCAACAGGAGTAACCAGCTATGAATTACCAAAACCTGCAGACATTAAAACAGCAGCTAAGGACTTCCTAGAGACGATAACTAGCCCAATCCAGAGAGATATTCCTCAACAAGTTGCCCAAGCAAGTGCAAATCTGGGTCAAGTAATTTTACAACCCGCAGCAGCCCAATTAGCAAACAAACGCTTATTGATTGTTCCCGACGGCGTGCTGCAATATATCCCTTTTCAAGCTTTGACTCTTGACAAAACCGCTGGCCAGAACACCAATGTTCCCTTAATTATTGAACATGAAATTATTACTCTTCCTTCTGCCTCAACTCTCGCCATTCTCAGGCAAAATTACGGAGATAGAAAACCACCAAGCCGAACTTTAGCAATTTTAGCAGATCCTGTTTTCAGTCCAGACGATGAAAGAATTAAAGGAAAAATTACCCAAGCAACCACAGACAAATTAGAAGCAAATAACCTCGGTTTAAATCGCTCGCTTCGTGCTTCTAATCGGCAATGGCCGCCCGAACGCCTCGCATTTACCCGCCAAGAAGCCCAAAGAATATCCAGCTTATTCCCCTCAGCTTCGAGCAGTCAAAAGATTGATTTTGAGGCCAACCGCACTACTGCTACCGACGGCAGTTTAGTTAATTATCAAATTGTTCACTTCGCCACCCACGGCATTGCCAACAGCCAAAATCCCGAACTGTCAGGAATTGTGATGTCGATGGTAGATGACAAGGGCCATCTTGTCAATGGTTTTTTGCGCCTCACCGATATTTTTAACTTGAAACTTGCGGCAAATTTAGTGGTTTTAAGTGCTTGTCAATCGGGCATGGGACAGAATGTTAAAGGCGAAGGAATGGTGGGATTAACAAGGGGTTTTATGTATGCGGGGGCTCAGCGGGTGGCGGTGAGTTTGTGGAATGTCGATGATGAAGGAACTTCTGTGTTAATGCAAAAGTTTTATCAAAAAATGGTGCAACAAAAGTTAACGCCCGCGGCCGCTTTGAGGGCAGCGCAGATTGAAATGATGCAACAGGAAAAATGGAAGTCTCCCTATTATTGGGCTGCTTTTACCCTTCAGGGCGAGTGGAAATGATATTGCGGACATAATATCACTTCTTTCTGCCTTTATACTAAGCGAGCTAGTGACTAAGATTGACAAAAATACAAAAGGGGCGACTGTGGGCAAGTGCGCTTAATGGTTTTTGGCTGGTATGTTGATCACACTTTCGATTCAGCTAAGTTAGCCAGTAGTAGCAGCCGTGTCCGTTGGCAAAACCGTACAAATAGCACAACTTAATAGCAACGAGGCTGCCCACAAAGCTTTCAAAGAAGGAGTATAACTATATCGGCAAGGAACGACGGAATCTTTAAAAGGTGCGATCGCAAATTTGAACAAGCATTTATGAATAGGCTGAGAGAACTGTAACAGTTTCCAGTTTTAAAGGGAAAAATTGGAGTTTCCCTGCCTATCCGTTTATAAAAATAGTATTTTTTTTCTCAGTTTTTCCTCAAAGCAGCACTAATTTCCGTTTATAGAAATGGTATTAACTGCACAGCGACTAATTGTGTCTTACGGATATGTCTTACGTTTTCCTATTCCGTAATGCAGTCGAACTACACTACTTTCACGTCGTAGGCAAAAAAATTTGAATATCCTGATTGAGTCGTAACAGTTGCGAGTCCTAGTTGGGAAATGGATTTCCTCCATTTAATTTCACCGTTCACAGAATTTTTCGCTCTTGAGATATTTTAGACAGATTGCTCTTAATCTGCTTTCATACCCATATATTTTGGGAGATTTCCGGAGTCATGTAGCAGAAGTGCTGCAAATTGTGCTTACTCTTCCTCTTCCGACGGCTCGCTAACCCCTTCTAGAGTGTTGAAAACTAAAAAATGACCGTAGTCGCTGTTGTCATTAAAAAATTGAACAAATTCCTTTTGTGGAACTTGTTCAGCATATTGACAAATCTCGTAACTTTGCTGTTCACGTCGTAGTTGCTGCAAGCTAAACACTTCTGGCATGAAGGTAATTTGATTACCCCTAAAGTCAATTTGTGGAGGATTTGACAGTTGCCCGAGCGTCTCTGGAATCTCAGTTATCTCATTGTCATTAAGGTAGAGTTCTCTCAGATTGGACAGTTGCCCGAGCGTCTCTGGGATTTTAGTTATCTTATTGCATTTGAGGTAAAGGTTTGTCAGATTGGACAGTTGCCCGAGCGCCTCTGGAATCTCAGTTATCTTATTGTCATTGAGCCAAAGGCTTGTCAGATTGGACATTTGAGCGAGCGCCTCTGGAATCTCAGTTATTTTATTGTCATTGAGGTAAAGGCATGTCAGATTGGACAGTTGCCCGAGTGTTGCTGGAATTTTGGTTATCTTATTGCCATTAAGGTAAAGGCGTGTCAGATTGGATAGTTGCCCCAGCGTCTCTGGAATCTCAGTTATCTCATTGTCATTAAGGTTAAGCTGTCTCAGATTTGACAGTTGCCCGAGCATCTCTGGAATTTCGTTTATCTCATTGCCCCAGGCATCAAGCTGGATCAACTTAGACAGTTGCACGATGACTTCTGGAATTTTGGTTATCTTGTTCCAAGAGATGTCAAGCTGTGTTAGATTGGAAAATTGCCCAAGCGTCTTTGGAATTTTGGTTATCTTATTGCAAGAGATGTCAAGTTGTGTTAAATAAGAAAGTTGCCCGAGCATCTCTGGAATTTCAGTTATCTGATTTCTACTAAGGTTAAGCTGTCTCAGATTGGACAGTTGCCCAAGCGTCTCTGGAATTTCGGTTATCTTATTACTATTAAGATCAAGTCCTTTTAAATTAGTTAATTGAAGAATAACATCAGGAAACTTAATTAGCGGTTTCACCCTTCGTGTTGCCCCTTTTCCGTCGTATACCGTGCACTTAAACGTCTCAAGCTGTGTACATTTGCCAATTTCCGATGGTAATTCCTCCAAGTCCAACCCCGACAAATCCAGTTTCTTCAAATTTTCCTGAACCGCCCAGTCGATTCGTCGGATTGCTTCATCTCGCGTCATGTCTTTTTCCTCTTGGTAGAATCCTTTTTATTGTGACAATAATTTTTGTTTAATTGAGAAAGCCAACAAAAATTAGGGACGGCAGTATCCTGAGCGAGTCGTACTAAATTCAAGCCCTAGATTGGGAAAATTGAGTAGGCTGATGTAGCAGCAATGGTTACAAGCTCTAGGCTGGGAAATAGTGTTATCCCCGCCTAGAATAAGGTTTTGGAGTGAGTGGGAAATTCCCTTTCCCCGTCTAAACCCGTAGCGGGATTTTTTCGACGGGCTGCTAAGTCTTTGTCGAAGTGAAAAAGATTTAGAAGACCGTCAGAAAAATAGTCGCCTGCCCGTCCGGTCTAGAACACCAAAGGCGTGTGTCACGCGCTTGACACTATTAATAGCCTTAGCGGTTCCAGTCTTTGGATCAGAATATATGGATTTACTGAACCACAAATCCCATCTCGTTCAAACCGAACGGATCTTTTTTTTTCAATTCTTCGTTCAACTTAGCCTGGAAGTTAAAAGGCTTTCCCCAATCCCAAATTTTGATTTCAAGACGTTCCTTAAATACCGTAATCGAAAGATCGATCGAAGTGTCTGACGGCATATCTTTGTGATGGTGAATAGCGAGGATAAACCCTTCAACCACCGCCAGTCGGGAAAGTTGTAAAACTGTTTCGGGAATTGGTAGATTATCTAACTGCTCCACCCACCACAAAACTTGACTAACAGTAGCAATATCACTATTAAGCTCGATAGTGAGTTTTTGCAGTAGCTGATTACAATTTCGATCGGATGGGCTAGTTATTTGCTCTTTCAACCAGTTAAAAATGCTCAAAACATCGCTCGATGGCTTCAAACCAACAATTTGAAATTTATTTTGAGGTAGTATGGGTTGAAAATATTTAACGATTGAAAGACAATTGCGACGTTCAGAAGTGTGGGTATAACTAAGTTCATCAGCAATTTGACCAATTAGTTTTATACCTATTCCTAGCGACGGTTCATCAAAAAATCTATCTTTCATTTTTGCTCTCCTTATGTTTGGTAGTCTCGTAAATACTAATCGCCGATGCAAGCGCGAAACAGTTCCCATAGGATGTCCGAACACCAAACTTTTTCCCGGAACAGAAACTTTTTTCCGAGCAGCTAGTTTGTGCATAGTCTGGATTTTTTAAAACCTGTGGACTACTCCTCCAACTTGCAGAAACACGGTTTTAAAAACCTAAAATTTAGGGGGTAAAATTGCTTTGTCCTAAGTGAAAGCGTTTTACACGTCTTAACTCTTGGGAACAACAAACTCCTGTGTCACGCGCTTGACACTATTCAACAACCTTAGCGGTTCTAGTCTCTGGCTTAGAAGGCTTAGAAAATATGGATATCCCCGCCTAACGGTGCGACTTATCGCGGTCGCAATCTTTGATTGCAGCAGAGATGTACAGCCCGATATAAGCTCCAACCCCAACTTTAGTCAAGTCCTCAAACATTGGTTGGGTACAGGAGCCGATGGCACCCAGTACCAGGGAACCAATAGCAAAACGATAACTCTCAAAGCGTGTGCTTGCGAGAAAGGGTTTCTCATAGTTGTTACCAGTTAAATTACCAAACATTCAAAGTCTTTCTGCTTTGCGTGTTTCTTCATATAACCATGACAAGTTTATTGAGAGTTATCTATCCTTTATACAAACTTTACAAAAAACGTGTCGCGTTGCTGATTTACGGTTACCTCCGACTAGTAAAAGGTTTTGGAGTGAGTAAAAAAGTGTTGTATCCCCGCCTAGCAGAAGGTTTTAGAGTGAATGGGAAAGTGTTGTATCCCCCCTAGCAGAAGGTTTTGGAGTGAGTGGGGAAATTGGGGTTATCCTCGCCTAACCTCACCCAACAACTTACCTAGCTCTTACCCTGCAACCCACTCCCTATCCTGCCTACAGAGGTTTCTCAATCTCAAATCCCGAAATGAAAAAAATAAAACCCGATTTTGAGGCGCTTTTTTAAACTTTTCTCTCCGGGGTCTGGAAGCAAAATGAAAATATTGCCCCCTCCACCCCCTCGATCGCAAAAGTAGAGTCTCCCCGCCTAGCGGGATTTTTTCGACGGCCGCTAGTTTTCTGTTGGGTGCGAAATCTTGTTTCGGTCGTCGGAAAAATTCCGTAAGCCTCCCCGGCTGAGGGGGCAAAGATCCGGAAACAAGCAAAAAGTCCCAGTTCACGCGCTTGAAAACACTAGACAGATGTTAGACAATAGTAAGACATTATCAGATAATCGTAAGATATAGTTACCTAGCAGTTACCTAGCAGTTACCTATAGCTTTGGGTAACTGCCAGACCATATAAGGCGCACAATTCAACGCCTAGGCGTGGAAAAACTTTACAATTCCTGCTTGACACCAAGGCGTAAAACCTGCGATCGTAAGTAACTAAGGAAGATGTTGCGCGACCGACTAGCGATTCCACCCGCTAACCGAGTCACGGCTTCCCCAAACCGTTCAGTTACAACGTTTGGAGCCTAACTATAATGCCATATTCAGCCGATCGCTTTTTCGGGTGATCGCAACTCTTAACGGAGTTAGTGGGGTTTTGCCATGACTAAGCCCCTAATCAGCTACCGTCGCATTGACCGCTTAAAAGCGATGGCATTTGAGCGCGGTTTTACCAATGAAGATGCAAAGCAGTTCGGAAAACTCAGCAAAACTGCCACATGGGAAGCGCTGCTAGAACTGTACCTCGTTGACGGTGAATCGCTTGACACAATGCTAGACAACACACTAGACACTGTAGACAGATCTGTAGACAGTGTAGACACATTGGATTGGGCTAACGATGGTTCGTTCCCCGTGTGTTTTCCCCGGCATAATTCCACCTTTTTGGATTGGGTTGATTTAGGTCAACTTGTCGCACTCGCACTCGCATCAGCGGGGGTCTTTGTGCTGGCTATAAGTTTATGGCGACAAATCAATCCGTTGAACTTACTTCCTCCAGTCCGCGTAAACATTCAAATTGGAGCATCAAAATAATGGGCATGATGACCAAACTATTTGGCGGCGAAATTAGCGACGCCATCACAAGTAAATTTGAGAAACTGGCTGCTCCAACTGATGCGGGGGCAATTACACCGCTCAATCCCGGCAACTTTGCGTCTATCCGCACAGCAGCAATAATCGAGGCTCCCCGTTACTACAGCAAGGAAGAAGCGGACGAGCGGAAGAAATTGGCGAAGGAAAAGACCGAAGGTGCGAGGTACACGAAAAAATACCTCAAAGCAACCAGCCAGATTGAAGAAGCAGACGGTGCAGTACACAAGGCGTACCGCAAACATCAGAAAGTGGTGGCGAGCGTAGAACTGACAAAAAAACAAGCTGATGTGGGGTTGGCGAAACACCTGCTCGGCTTGGCTCCTGGATATGCCAAGCTAGGTGTCGGTTTAGAAAAAGCTGAGAATCGCGCCACCGAAAGGATTGCAGCGATTCAAGCCAAGCTTTTAGGAGGGGCTAAAGAATGATAAAGGCGATCGCCCTGAGCAACTCATTTTTGCTTACGGCGATTGCTTCCAGCCTCCTGTGCTGGGCAGCGTCGCTCGATAGCGCTTTGCTCCAATTCGTGCAAGCAATCTTTGCATTGAAGCTTATTATTTCTGCTTCTGCTTGGCTCTTAGATGATGCGGTAGTCGCCATCCTAGGAATTGATTTAATGCAGTTCAGGTTCCGATTAATTTCCACCTCGATAGCTGCTCTGGTAGGGCTCGGGGTAATGTTATGTCGCTCCTGAGAGTGTCTGTACTTTCCTTCTCTGGCCTCACCCTCTGGCTACTCCCGCCCTTTGTTTTCAGTCGGAAAGTCCCGCTGCATAATTTTGTGCAAGGCATCGCTATAGTTGCGTCTTTTGCCTGTTGTTTTGAAGCCCGCAAGGGTGCGCTCAAGCTTGCTAAAGAGGCGGAATTCGAGGCCCTTAAGCAAGCAGCCATCGACAGCGACGTGGTACATGAAATCAGCACGTCCGTATATGTTTCCGAGGATACGCGGAAGAAGGAAGCCGAAGCAATTTTGGCTGCTTCCGATGAGGAAGTGGAAGCAGCACGGGAAGCTTTGGAAGCCGTATACAGCAACGACTTACAACCAGAAGCTTCCGCTACCACTTCCAAACAGGATGCTAGTGATTTACAACTTTGGTGGAAAGTGGAAGCGGCACAGACTCAAGGTAAAACTGCAACCTGGATTATAGAAAATATCCTGGGCAAGAAGGGGCGCAAATTCTCTGAAGGCAAAAAGCAGCTTGAGGAATTAATTAAAAAATTTAGTGAAGAAGGAGGATGAGAACGCGGGCCGGGGGAGGGGCTGACTTGGGGCCTGCCCCCCCGGCCGCGCCACGCAGAGGTTTAGGCGCCGCAGGCAACCGGGATAGGTGAAACCCGGTACAACCGTAAATAAAAAATCCATGTCTTAAGATAGAGAAAAGCTGTACCTACAGACAGATGTAGATATTTCGGAGCTACCAAACTTTATCAATATTTTCCTTGATTGTATGATTGAATCGGTTAAAAGGGTTAGACGTGGGGGAAAGCGGTTAGGGGCTGGTCGTCCTCCCCAATGGAGTACACGCGATTTTAAGACCATTAGAATTCCGATTTCTTTGGCAGATGAGGTAATGGAAATTGCCCGCTACCTTGATGGACAGCAATGCTTTCGTGCTTTTCATTCTTTTGAGGATGAGGACTCGCCAGACTGGGACTGCCCAAA
>NZ_JAUBUE010000082.1:0-12145 GCF_036705305.1 Microcoleus sp. B3-D7
GTGATCAACCGCGCTAACTTGGGTATGGAAGTAATGCACGAGCGCAATGCTCACAACTTCCCGCTTGACTTGGCTGCTGGTGAAACCACTCCTGTAGCTTTGGTTGCTCCTTCTATCAATGGCTAAGTTTTAGCAATTGATTAACAAAAAGCGCTCCTAGAAATAGGGGCGCTTTTTGTTTGGAGAAAAATATTTTTAGAGACCTGCTTCTATACCTTAAATCCCTTAAATCCGTTACCCCCTTACCTCCGTTACATCCATTCGTTACTTTCCTTCTTCCTTTTTACTTATTTTTTCTTCCTTTATTCTTTAATTTTTTATGATTACTATAGAACATAGCCACTAGGCCGATCGAGATACTGTGACATACTCCACGGGCGAAATCTTATATTATGGTCTAGGATTCCAATAGTCGGATTCAGGATATGTTGGGCTTGCTATAAAGTGTTCGCTAGCAGCAATGCAATTGTGTCAATTCCAGAATCTAACCATAGACAAATGTAGCTGATCGGGAGTCGCTCCTCACCGTCCCAAGCGCTCTATCTGTAAGGAGAATTTGTATTATGAAAGATGGACAAGAAGTACGCCGCGTCTCCACAGCCGTCATTGCCGGTGTTTGCGGGTTGGCTTTACTGACGGGAGGGGGCATTGCCTGGTGGACCGCGAACCGTTCGCCAACCCCTGCAGATACGCAGTCTTCTGCTCAAACTACCGCTCCCCCCCTTTCCCCAAGTTCTGTGGAATCTCCTGCTGTAGTTATCCCCGTACCCCCTCCAAATCCTGTACAAGTGCCACAGGTTCAGACGCCGCAGGTTCAGACGCCGCAGGTTCAGACGCCGCAGGTTCAGACGCCTAACGCTTTGGTGCCAAAGTCGCCGCAGCCAAAGCCTTTGCCGCAGACTGATGTCCAGACAGTGCAAGTCTACTGGGTTAAAGATGCGAGCGGCAAATTTGAGGGAGTTCCTACGAAAGTAGCTGTCAAACAAGCTGACAAGCCTGATGCAGCTTTACAAGCTGCTTTTAACAGTTTGTTGGCGGGGCCCAAGGATGGAACTGTTTCGAGCGAAATTCCTAATGGGACAAAACTCAGGGGTTTGAGTGTTAAGAATGACGGAGTTTATGTCGATTTGTCCGCAGAATTTACTTCGGGGGGAGGGAGCAATTCGATGACTGGCCGGTTAGGGCAAGTTATCTATACGGCTACGAGTTTACAACCGAATACCAAGGTTTGGATTTCGGTGGAAGGGAAGCCTTTAGAACTTTTAGGCGGCGAAGGTTTGGAGGTGGCTCAGCCGAGTACCCGCCAAAGCTTTGACAAAAATTTTCCCCTTTAGTAGTTATGAGTCATTAGTTACAAGTGATTAGTAATCGGTCTGAAGGCCGAGAATAGGAATTGATAACTGATGACTCATGACTGAGGATTGAGGATTGAGGACTGGCAACTAATTTTCAGTGCTTCGTCGTTAGGCTAAATGCTCGAAAGTGTAGGGCTTGCTGTTCGATCCGGCTGGCAAGCCGATCGCACACCATATTACACAGCTCAAAAATTAACTCGTCTTGCACCTTATAATAAGCTGAAGTTCCTTCACTCCGGCGAGTGAGGATACCAGCTTGGAGCATGAGTTTTAGGTGCTTAGAAACATTGGCTTGACTCGTTTGAGTAGCTTCCACCAATTCTTGCACGCATTTTTCGCCGTCGCGAAGCAAGTTCAAAATTCGTAAACGCATGGGTTCGCTCAAAATACTGAAATACTCAGCAACTTGTTGCACAACCTCTTGCGGGACAGGCTGGGATGACTTCATCAAACTCACCGGAGAGAAGTGATCGGGAAATATTAGCATTTATTCTGTCCATAACAATAAAGTAATGCTTCAATCCGGATTAATTCGCATCAACACTTGACCGTATTCGACAGGTTCGCCATTTTGAACTAAAATTTCCATCACTTGACCGGAGACTTCATCAGCATCGATCTCGTTCATCAGCTTCATCGCTTCGATAATACAGACTGTCTGATTGACCTTGATGCGATCGCCCACGTTGACAAAAGGTGGCTCATCAGGAGCAGCAGCGCGATAAAACGTTCCTACCATCGGCGAGATAATTGGCACCCATTTCGTATCGACAGAAGCAGGTACGGCAGCCGGTACGGCGACAGGGGCGACGGGTACAGGGGCAGCCTGATCCGCTGCTAAATTTTGGTCAACAGCAGGAGGTGACGCTAAGGTGGGGCTAGGAACCGCGCCCAACGCGCTCGGAGCGACAGTCGCCACGGCACCAGGGAGCGCAGCAGAGGTGCCTGGTGAACTTGCCAGAATGCCTTTGCGTACTGTCAGTTCAATATCCCCACTTTTTAAGGTCAGTTCCGAAATGCCAGTTTTGTCTAATACAGTTAGCAGGTCACAAAGCTGGTTTAAGTCTAGTTGCACAGCAGATTCAAGGGTAATTGAGAATTGAAAATTGAAAATTGAAAATTAAGAACCAGGCGAAGCTAGGAGCATCAACGACTTTGGAGGCAAAAGGGATAGTTTTTAAGCTGTGAGCGATGAGTATTGAATTTGGACTTCTTTAACTCATAACTCAGAACTAAAAACTAAAAACTCCCTTTCCCTCCCCCGTTTCTACTCTCGACCGAGGTACTTGTCTTCACGAGTATCAATCCGAATCCGTTCTCCAATGGAAATAAATAGAGGCACCATAATCTGAGCCCCGGTGGAGAGGACGGCGGGTTTACTGCCACCGGTGGCAGTATCTCCTTTGACTCCGGGATCGGTTTGTATCACTTCCAAGACGACAGAGTTGGGCAGTTCCACTTCCATGATTTGGTCGTTCCAGCGCAGGATGCTGACTTCCATCCCTTCATTGAGGTACTTGACACGATCGCCTATTTGCTTAGCATTGAGGCGACTTTCCTCGTAAGTTTCCATATCCATAAAGACGAAATCGTCGCCCTCTTTATAGGTATGCTGCATCACACTCTTTTCCAGGTTGGCTTGAGGCATAGTCTCGCCCGCCCGGAAGGTTTGTTCTACTACGTTTCCGGTTTGGACGTTTTTTAATTTTGTCCGCACGAAAGCCGAGCCTTTTCCTGGCTTGACGTGGAGGAATTCGATAACCCGCCACACGCCGTTATTCCATTCAATTGAAACACCTGGTCGAAAGTCGTTACTGGAGATCATATAAATTTTTGTGGGCAATCCCGTCGCCTTTGGGCACGGGGGAACTACAGTCAGTCGATTTTAGATTTTAGATTTTAGATTTTAGATTTACTCCACAGATGAATGGGGGAGATTGAACCTTGGTCTAAAATTTTGATCTCTCCACGACAGGAGTCTGGGGATTGTATCCGTTTTTGAGCGGGTCAGGTTAAAGCCGCAGTCTAGCTGACGGCATCAAAAAGCAATTGGCATTTTATTTTACCGTTCAAAGGGAGCAAGTGCTGTACGGAAATGTTAATGCCAGGGGGCAAGGGGCTGTTGTTAGTGGGCAACTCCCTCCCGGGTGGAAGGAACAGCCACTTTAGATGGGTAGCAGCTTAGAGGGCGGGCAGCGCTGTGGGAAGATAATAGAGGCAATAAAAGTTAAAGTTATGTTGCATTGGCCTAATTTCTCGATCGATACGTGCAAGCGCTGGGTCAAAACCGTCGCTTTAGCGCTCTTGCTGTTCACTCTCTCCCTGAGTTTCAGTGCCGTCTCCCATGCCAAACGCCCCAGCAGCAGTATGCCTGCAGGGAATGCGATTACGGACGGGCGGGCGCTGCTGCGCTTCGCTTTACCTATTGACAATCAGACCATACGAGAGTTGCAGATTAGTCTCGAAGACATTGGCAACCACATACGATCTAAACGTTGGGGGCCTATTAGCAGCGATGTCAGTAAAGCTTCCAGGATTCTCAACCTTCGGGAATCTGACCTTTTAGAAAGTATTCCCGACGCCAAAAAGCCGGAAGCTGAGGCGCTAGTTGCAGGAGTCAAGGAGAAAGTTGCTCAACTGGAAAAGGCTGTTGAGGCTAAAGACAGGGACAAAGTGATTGACTTGAAAGCCACCATCCTAGGTTCGGTAGGCGAAATCGAAGAGTTGATGGTGACAAAGTTTCCGTTTGAAGTGCCTGCCAAGTATGCTAATCTGCCTCAACTGAAAGGGCGCGCTACAGTGGCTGTACAAACTGAAAAAGGGGAAATTACTGTTGTGGTTGACGGCTACAGCGCCCCGGTTACGGCTGGTAATTTTGTGGATTTAGTTGATCGAGGTTTTTATGACGGTTTGCCGTTTATTCGATCCGAAGAATCCTACGTTTTGCAAACCGGAGACCCCGAAGGCAAGGAAGAGGGTTTTATTGACCCAGCTACTGGCAAATACCGGAATGTTCCGCTGGAAGTGCTCGTCAGGGAGGAAAAAGAACCTATTTACGGGATTACTCTAGAAGATGCGGGGCGTTATCGCGACGAACCTGTTTTGCCTTTTTCTGCTTTCGGTACAGTGGCCATGGCACGTACAGAAACTGACCCTGATAGCGCTTCTTCTCAGTTTTTCTTTTTCTTGTTTGAACCTGAACTCACGCCCGCTGGCCTGAATCTGTTGGACGGCCGCTATGCTGTTTTTGGTTACATGATTGAAGGAAAAGAAGTTTTGGAGCAACTGAAGCAGGGAGACAAGATTGTATCTGCTAAGGTAGTTAAAGGAATCGAAAATTTGGTGCGACCTCAAGTTTAATTAATGACGGCGATTGAAATCGCTTTTACACCAAAGTGACGGCGATTGAAATCGCTTTTACACAAACAAAGCCCGCCTGCGCGGGCTCAAAAAATCAATAGTGACAGGCATTGAAATCTTTTCTAAATAAAGGTAACGGCGATTGAAATCACTTTTACACAGACAAAGCCCACCGAAATCATGCTGGAAGAAAAGATAATTTTTATAGTTCGTTATTGAAAGTAGGAATTCAATCGAGAATATGGCTATTTTACAATTTTTATTGGTAATGGGTTTGGGCGGATTCGCAGGCTTGTTGATTGTAAAAACTGTGAATGAAAACAAGCAAAAGCAGCGGTTAGATGAGGCTTTTTATCAGTTGTTGGAAACTCAAAACAGTCAAATTTCGCTGATTCAACTGGCAGCTAATGCTAGGGTTGAGGCTGAAGTTGCTCAGCAGTATTTAACTCGGCAAGTTAAGATTTTTTCGGCGATTTTAGAGGTAGATGATGAAGGGGATACTTTTTATAGGTTTCCGAGGTTGCGCTTGCCGCCGAGTTCGGGTAAAGAATGGTGAAGTGAGAAAGTGCGATCGACTAATTCCCAATTATGAAAGTTAAAGATATCGGTGAACAAGGCCTTTTAAGAATATTGCAAAAATTCTGCCCTGCAGAAATAGTGGGTGATGATTGCGCTGTCATGGCTACAAATCCCAACCAATCTCTGGCTATCACTACAGATATGTTGGTGGATGGAGTGCATTTTAGCGATCGCACTACGGGGCCTTATTACGCAGGATGGCGCGCCGCAGCAGCGAATTTGTCGGATCTGGCTGCGATGGGAGCAAAGCCTCTGGCGGTGACTGTAGCCCTCGCTGTGGCGGCGGATACGGCTGTGGAGTGGGTTGAAGAGTTTTATCGGGGGATGACGGCTTGCTTGCAAGAATATGATACGCCGATCGTCGGTGGCGATGTTGTGCGATCGCCCGTGGTGACGGTGGCGATTACTGCTTTTGGGGAGGTTGAGTGCGATCGTACCATTCGTCGGTCAAATGCGCGATCGGGCTGGGTCATTGTCGCTACAGGGGTTCACGGAGCCTCCCGCGCGGGATTAGAATTGTTGTTAAATCCAGAATTCGGGCAAAATCTGGAAAAGGTCGATCGGGCTTCTTTAATTCTCGCTCACCAGCGCCCTAAACCGAGACTCGATGTTTTGCCGGTTGTTTGGGAGATTTTAGATTCTGCGGGTGAGTTTTCCATCGCCGGAATGGACAGTAGCGACGGTTTAGCTGATGCGATTATTCAAATTTGTCGGGCTAGCGGTGTTGGCGCAAAAGTCGATCGCACAAAACTACCAATTCCCGATATTTTCAGCGAAATCGTATCAACCGAAAAATCTTTAGATTGGGCATTATACGGCGGGGAAGACTTCGAGTTAGTGCTGTTTTTGCCGATGGCGAATGCTGAGTTATTGGTGGAAAAAATAGGAAATGGTGCTGCAATTGTGGGAATCGCTACGGATAGCAGCGATATTTGGTTAACTGATAGCAGCGGTATTTATCCTGATGCTATATTAAAGCTTGATCGAGGATTTCAACACTTCTGAATTATCTCGTTTGTCCGCATAGGCGGACTTGGTTTGTATAGACGCGATTTTAAGCGCCTGGTTTTTGCCCGTTACAGATTTTCCGCCAGCGAACCGTTGATTCTGTTATTGTAGGCAGTAGCTAGATTATTTTGGGTTTGCGTCCATTTTTCACTACCGGGTTCGCGATTATTTAAAACTATTTGATAACCAGTAATGGCAATTTCAATATTATTCGCTCTATTCCCACTTGGAAAGTCACTAATATGAATACTCAAATTTTCAATAAGACCGATAATTGAGCTAATTGTTTCTGAATTTTCGCCGGCAATTAACTTCTGCGCCACTTGCTGTAAAGTCTCGGCAAAACTGGCATTAAGGAGATGTTGTCGCCCTTCCAGCATGGGGTAAATTACTGCTATATTCCCCTTGCTATCTTGTTCGGCTTGCAATAATTCTAGGAAAAAGTTTGCATACTCTTGGAAATTTTCACTGACCGAGTTATTGCTATCTCCGTCATCGTTCATATCGAGGATTTGCGCTAGATAACGGGCTAGATGTCGAAGGAATTTAGCGCCATTTTCCCCTCCTTGTTCTGCCAAGGTTGAGGCTACTAACTCGCAAGTTTCCAGAAATCCGCGATCGAGTAATTCTGAGTTATCCTGTAATATCTGCGATTCGTCTCCATTGGGGGCATTCAGCAGGGAGTGAATTAATTGCAGATAGGCTTGGGCGCGGTTTTCTTCCATTATGGGGAGTTGTGAATAACACCGGAATAGATTTTATCATGATTGGGGGTGGGTTTTTGGGGTTGTTTCTGATTTTTGATGATTTTGACCGCAGATGTTGGCGGATGTACGCGGATGGACGCTGAGAGATACGGTTATCTAGGTTTGCAGTTAATCTTAACGCCTAGATAATGCTACCTTGGGCATTAATCTATCCAAAATTTGCTCGATCGCAATTACTGTCCAATCAATATCAGCTTCTGTGGTTTCTCGCCCTAGAGTTAATCGAATTCCACCAACAGCACCGATTTCGTCATATCCCATTGCTAATAATATCGGACTGGGAGTTAGTTTGCCACTGCTACAAGCGGCACCGGAACTAATGCCAATTCCGGCTAAATTTAACTGTCTCACCATAGTTTTGCCTGTGATTTGCTCTGTGTCTTTCTTTTGGTAAGGGCGACAGCATGGGGAGACGATGCAAAAACTGACGTGGTGGGGCAGTCGGTAATATCGATCGCCCGTTGGTACTAAACTGGGTACGTGGGATAATCGGTCAAAAAGCCGATTGCGCAATGCAATTAACCTCGGCGTTTCCACATCTATTTCCTGCAATGCTAACTCTGCCGCGACCCCAAAACCGACGATTGCCGGCAGCGCTTGTGTCCCGGAACGCAGTTTCAATTCTTGGCCACCGCCCCCCAACATTGGTACTAATTCTACTCCCGGACGTACGTAAAGCGCGCCTGCACCTTGTGGCCCGTAAAGTTTGTGACTGGAAAGGGAAAGCAAGTCTACGGGCAGTTTCTGCACGTCTATTTGCAGCTTGCCGGCAACTTGAACTGCATCGGTATGAAACATGATATTGCGATCGCGCGCAATTTGTCCTAATGCCTCAATTGGTTGCAGCGTGCCAACTTCACTTTGTCCGTAAATGATTGAAATTAACACTGTATTCGATCGTAGCGACTCTTGCAAATCCAAAGGGTGAATTCGCCCAAATTTATCCACCGGTAGCCGCGTCACTTCCCATCCCAACTGTTCGAGTTGTCGCGCCGGTTCTACTACTGCAGAGTGCTCTACGCTGGAGATAATGATATGCTGCGGCTTGGTATAAAGACGCGCAATTCCCATAATTGCCAAATTATCCGCTTCAGTGCCGCCACTGGTAAAAATCATCGATTCCGGTAGCGCGTTAATCAAGCTAGCAACCTGCATTCTTGCTAATTCTAAAGCTGTCGCCGCCCTTTGTCCCCACTCGTGCAAGCTGGAAGGATTTCCCCACTGCTGAGTGAGAGCTTTTTGCATGGCTTGAATCGCTTCTGGGCGTGCGGGTGTTGTAGCACTATAGTCGAGGTAAATTTGCATGATAAATAACTAATTAATGAATGAATGTTGACTGCTAACTGTTGTGAGTGGCTACCAATAGCCAATAACCAATAACTGATGACTAACTTCCTGGTTTGCAGACGTTGTAGTCTTCGTGCGACAAAACTTTTTGGGGAATTAAGAAAGTGCCGCAATCTTCACAAAGCATTCTGTAGTTGCGAGTTACAGGAATACTGATTATCAAACGGTTGTGACGCAGGCGTTTGCCGCCGAAATCTCTGTAATTCTTATTTTCGCCCAAAGCTGCTATAATTGCCCGGGCTTTGGTAACTACGTGGTCGGGCAGACCTCTGAGATCGATGATATCTCTAGCAAATGATGCTTCCCTCTCTTGTTTTTTGGTTTGTTTTTGTGTCAGCACTTCAACGTAATGCTGGTGCGCCACCAACTCTTGCGTGCAGCGATGGCACGCTTTACCATATCCTTTGTGACCGCACGGAAAAATTGTTTTTCTTTTAGCCATAAAGCAGCGGTATCGGGTTTGACCCACGCCCCTGAATGCTGCTACCCTACCAGTGATGCTTCCGGCATCGAGGCAGTTCTACAAGACGCAAAATCTATTCCCTTGCATAAATTTAATAGGTTGTAACTTTACTTTATCCAATAGCTTTGAACTGTGGTTCGGCTAATAACCTCTATATTTTTTAAAATTTTGTGGCTGTATTGTATTATCATTTACTCGGTTTCTGTTGTGCTGGGCTGGTGGCGCTCAATCTGGCGGGCTGCGGACAAACAAAGCAAGACGTGCAGAATTTACCTCTCAGTCTGGCTCCATTGCCTCAAGACCCCTTGTTGCAAGTATACTTCAATCAGTCGATCGCTTCGAGTTATACAGAGCCTTACCGCCAGCAAACTAGACCTGGGGATGATTTAGAAAACTTGATCGCTGTTGCGATCGCTAATGCTGGATCGACGATAGATGTAGCGGTTCAGGAGTTTCGCTTGCCCAGTATTGCGAGGGTTTTGGCCGATCGACAGCGATCGGGAATTAAAGTGAGATTAATTGTCGAACATATGTATAGTCGCCCTTGGAGCGATTTTACAGCCCAGGAGTTGGCGAAATTACCGGAAAGAGAGCGCGATCGTTATACCGAATTTGTGCAACTTGCCGATCGCAATAAAGACGGTAAATTGAGTGCCGATGAAATCAAGCAAAATGATGCTTTGGTAATTGTCAAGGATGCGGGTATTCCTGTAATTGACGATACTGCTGACGGCAGTAAAGGCAGTGGTTTGATGCACCACAAATTTGTGGTAATTGATGGCAAAACCGTAATCGTCACTTCTGCTAATTTTACCACAAGCGATATACACGGCGATTTCAAGACAGCAGCAAGTCGCGGCAATGCGAACAATTTGCTGAAAATTGAAAATGCTCAATTAGCGCAACTGTTTACTCAAGAATTTAACATCATGTGGGGCGACGGGCCCAAAGGCAAACCTGACAGCAAATTTGGCATCAAAAAGCCGTTTCGTCAAGTACAAAAAGTGAGAGTAGGGAATTCAACTGTTAGGGTGCAATTTTCGCCGACGACTGCGACTTTACCTTGGGAAAAAAGCGCCAACGGTTTGATAAATCGAACTTTGGGTAGTGCGAAAAAGTCGATTGATTTGGCCCTGTTTGTATTTTCGGCTCAGCGGTTGTCAAATACTTTAGAGATTGAAGCTAGCCGAGGAGTTGCGGTGCGAGCTTTAATTGACTCTAATTTTATTTATCGCTCTTACAGTGAAGGGTTGGATATGATGGGGGCGACTTTGATGCAAGATTGCGGGTTAGAAACTGACAATCGCCCTTGGAGAAAGCCACTGACTACGGTGGGAGTGCCACTGTTACCAATGGGCGATCGCCTGCACCACAAATTCGGCGTTGTGGACGGCAAAACGGTACTTACAGGTTCTCACAACTGGAGTGAGGCGGCAAATCACGGGAATGACGAGACGCTGCTGGCGATCGAGAGTCCCACAGTTGCAGCCCATTTTGAGCGGGAGTTTGATCGGCTTTACAAAGGTGCAATCTTGGGAATTCCCGCCCGAATTAAACAGAGAATTGACGCTAAGAAAAAAGAGTGTGATTCACTACAAGCAGCATCAAAATCTGCGAGTGCTAAACCTCAAATGGCTGCGGGAAAAAAGTTAGTTAATTTGAATGCCGCGACTCAGCAAGAATTAGAAACCTTGCCCGGGGTTGGCCCGAAGTTAGCCGAGAGAATTATTGCAGCGCGGCAACAGCAACCTTTCACCTCTTTGGAGGATGTGGCGCGGGTACAGGGAGTCGGCGACAAGATTTTAGAAAGATGGCGCGATCGAGTAACTTGGTAGTTAAGTTTGTACTCAGGACTTCATTCCTGACTCCAAAAAGTTCGCATTCAGAACTTCCGTCCTTCCTTTCGCAACGAAGCATCCAAGACTCAAGCCCTCACTAGAAACCTATTCGATCTACTTTGACAACACCTCACCTCTCAAGTTAAAATAACTCCTAAACAAAATTCTATCTATTCACATTAGAGGTAGAGAGAGATGAAACACGCCAGATTTATTACGGGGAGGGCACAAATCAAATTCTTAGCTATTTTAGTGGGGGCTTTTTTTTTGACGCTAGCAGCTTTCACAGTTAGCGCCCAGCAGACTAGCGAAGCACAATTTAGGGTCAAAAACGAAAACGCTTTTAATATTAATTTGATTCAATTTAAGCGCATTGAATATATAGGTGCTTGTGCTGGTACTGTCTTCTCTCCTGATTCGCAAAGCGCTCGATTTGTCTCCAGCAAAACTCCTCCGGGCCCTAACAGGAGGGTGATGATTAAAAATGTGACTGATGGCATGGAAACTAACCCCTATCCCTACACAGACCGAGGTTACGACAAAGGAGAATTTTCCGAGGATTTTGGATTTAAGTTAGGTAACAGTCACAAAACAAGAACTTTTTCGGTTTTAGAGGGAGAAAATAAGTTTCTCTATGAAATTAAAGAAAATGACCAAGTTATAGAACAGGGTGCCCTTACGGCTGAAGTTTCTATACAAAGCTTAGGTACTTTTCCCCGTCAGCAAATTTGTGAAGATAAGGTGGAATGTCGGGATACTTCTGATTGTCGCGACCGTAAAGGCAGAAAAAGAAGTTGCAGACGAGAGTGTTTTCCTGTTCAACAGTGTCGCTGTCCGTAATTACTTTCTGTCCTAAAATTATTTTTTTAATTAAGGGCCGAAGACAAAGAGGAATCTGGGGGGGTGACAAAGAGGTCTACGAGATAGACTGTATAAGGGTTACGGCCCGCATACCTTGTTGATAAAAGCGGCGTTTATTGGGAGTTAACTTCATTAACTGTTCTACCTCGTCAGAATATTTTTCGAGATAATTGACCCACTTTTCTCCATCTTGCGCCAACACCAAATGTACTCCGTCTTCGATATCTTTTTTTAGGTTCTTTGCGACGAGATACATATTTTTGTAACTGCTTTTTTTTGAGTGAGCGTGCCTTGAAATATTGCTGAGCTGTACGCAAGTGTCATGAGCAAAATCATGTTAATAAGTCGGTCTCCTTTTAAGCTGGTTCCTTCAAGATCGTAGCCTCCTGTTTTACAGTCTCGGAACATTTCTTCAATACCCATCCGCTGCTTATAAGCATTGATAGCTGCTGGCAATGACCCTAAATCTGTGAGTATAAACCACGCTTCCTCAACCTTCCATCCCCCGTAGTTCCTTTTCCACTTACAAGCAAGATAAAATCCGGTCGCAGGTCGAGTTTTCCTCAC
>NZ_JAUBUE010000132.1:0-1285 GCF_036705305.1 Microcoleus sp. B3-D7
ACTACTTTTTGTCGATAGTCTAGACTGTAAGCCATTTTTTTCTAATTAACTATTTTTATCTATTTTATCATGATCTTACCTCTGTCTCACATTTATTTGAAATGACTATAAATACTTGGCAAGGTCATGTTGGTCATGCTGCTGGACTGTTACTGCGCTCGTTGCGTGAGAAAGCGCAACAGTGGTGGTACTTTTTAGACCATCCATCCATTCCTCCTGATAATAATTTGGCAGAACGTTCTTTGCGATTAGCCGTGACTAAACGTAAGGTATCTGGGGGCTCCCGGTCAATGTCTCGGTTTGAACAAACTGCTGATTTGTTATCTGTGATTCAGACTTGTCGGTTTCAGGGTAAAAGCGCAATAGCTTTTTTCCGTGATGCTCTATCTGCCCATTGTTGTGACTTTTTCATCCCTTCTCTTATTCCCCAATCAAAGACCTGAATCCTTACCTTGTGGGGATGTCATAACAAAAATCGGGTTAACAGGCAAAAAAGGAGAGGAAACTAATACCTAACCTACTGTTGCATAAGTTTTCAGAAATGGTATAACTTTGAACCCGACCAAGAGTACCTAGAGGGCATCTAGCCAGGGATAGGAATACGAACTCCAGACCTCAAAAAAGCAAGGTTTTTTAATGGTTAGCACAAGCATACTCCATCACACCCAGCTCACTAGCCGACAGCACCTTGGCTTCCATCCCGTACAAATCATTCAGAATCGGCTTGACATCAGCAAACACAAAATACTCGGTCAGTTTGCCAATCCGGTAATTAAACGCTTTGTAGCGGTGTTTGAAGTACAGTTCCACATTCCCCCGGTGTTCCCAAAGTCCCAGCAAATTGACAACCACATCCGAGTAATGCGCTTTCACATCTCGCTGCACTTCAGCGATGCGTTCCTCGATCGACGATCTAGTGGTAATTCCAATTTTATAGAACGTGTTCCCGTCAGCTTTCGGTAGAGTCGAGGGAGGCTATTATGTCTCGCCCCTCTCTTTTAAATCTGGACGTGCAACTTTCATTGCATCCAGCTTCCGACAATCTTGTTTGCTCATGTGGATATAATCGTGACAGCTTTCATGTACAACAATCAGGTTTGTGTCCTTCCAGTTTTCATGGTTGCCGTCTTTGTGGTGTAAATTAACTCTTTCTTCTCCCGTAAGAAGATGTCCACAGTGTCCACAAGTATGTTTTTGCTTTTTGAGCATCTTATACCAATTTCCTAAAGTCCTGCTACATATATAGCCTCTAAAATAAATTTCCATCCCGTCAAAGAACTAATAA
>NZ_JAUBUE010000133.1:0-1269 GCF_036705305.1 Microcoleus sp. B3-D7
ATGTTTAGCTAAGTTTAAGGCAATAAGACTGGCATTAAAATGAAAATCAAGCCGTGGTAAATGACGAGCTTGACAATCTGACAATCCCGTAAATTGCTTAGCATCACGAAAAATAAACTCGATCTGAAAACGAGCCTGATAATATTCAACAACTTGCTCAGGCGGCAAGTGAACATCAGTGCTAAATAATAAAGCATTTTTGATTGTCCCGTTGGCTTGAACATCAGAGATACAAGCCAAACAAATTTGGCAATTTAAACAACAACTCCAGACCACCAATGTATATAAGGAAACTCCGGGTTTTATTTCTTTAAGAAAATTAAGACGACTTAAATCATGGCAGTCAACCTTGCCATCATATTTACGTGGAGCCCCCAGTTTATTTTGTTCACCTGTATAGAGATAGCGCAGGTTAGCATCACTTCTTAACTTGCCAATAAAGTTTAAATTTAAGTCCCGCACAGCATCCCAGAATTTAGCTCGATAGTAATAGCCATCAGCCACCAAATAACGTACACAAGTTGGGAAGTAACAACGAGTATTCTTTAGATGTTGTGCATAGTCATCAACTCTTGTGATGTCAGGCGTTGAGCTTTGAGGCTCCGGTTTTTTGCGAGATTTCTTAGACCAGCCATTCTTGGGATTTTGTGGCAGTTTTTTTACCGGTGTTATGGGAGGACGTGACGGAGTTTGTTGTACGCTTAAGCTATAAGATAAACGAGTCTCAATTTCGACAATAGAAATCACAGAAATTTCCAACCCCTGTTCCGATTTACCAGCTACACCATTATAAAAGTAAGCTTTACCGTCAGTTTTTTTGCCACTTTTTCTTAAAAAAGAACAATCAATAACAGCAATGACTGTGTGTTCAGGATTTAAGGCTTTTTCGAGGAAATATTTATTTAATTGTGGAAAGTTAAATGTTTTGAGAAAGTGACGACGATAAGTTTTTTCACTCAAACAACTATAACGACTGAGATTCGTGAAGTTGATTTTGCCATAGCTCAGTAAAATAGTTGAGAATAAAGTGATTAAAAACTTCTTTTGGGGTTGACTAATCCCTGGCATTTGTTGTAAAATGGATTCAATAATTTTCCTAAGGCAATCTGTTAAGCTTGTGTGTTTTTATAGCTTAACCTAAAAGAGCGCCTTTTTTTCTGTTCATTTTGGGTTCAGATTGCACTCACTTTTTTCGCTTCTGTGATTTATTGCGTAAGCGTTGCTTGCCGAAGCCATCGCCTCCCTCTTGAAAAACTGTCCGGAGTATTG